>PFTO01000051.1:5464-15995 GCA_002789615.1 Acidobacteria bacterium CG_4_9_14_3_um_filter_49_7
AACACAGAACACTGAAAACAGAACACATCTCTGTCCCTCTTTCAGAACACGGAACACTGAACACAGAACACATCTCTTATCCTTTATCACCCGACATTCGACCGAAGAGAGATGCCCCCAGAACCGGTGTCCAGATACCAAGGCGTTTGTAGCAGAAAATTACCAGCACAACATTCCAGATTATCACGCCAAGAGCGGTACCCAGAGCCGCGCCGTATATTCCCATCAGGGGAATCAGGATCACATTGCCCAGCACATTCACAACGACGGAAATGCCAACACCGATCATGGTTAAGCGTTCATGGCCGGCCATGCTCAGCATGGTGCCTGTCGGACCGGACAAGATACTAAAAAACTGTCCAAATGACAGAATGATCAGCGCGGGCCAGGCCGCCGTGAAGGCAGGGCCAAAAATGTTGAGAAAAATGTTGCCGTCAAAAACGAATAACAAAAATACCGGGAATGTAACCAGAGACACAACCCTGTATGTGCGGGTCAGCATCAACTGCAGTTTTTCGTACTTTTCATCGCTATAAAACGCCGCCATTCTCGGAGCCAACGCCATTGATGCAGCTAAAAAAGCGACAGTCAACAGGTCGGCACCTTTCACAGCGACGGCAAAAATACCGGTATCGGCTTTTCCGAGCATCGCCCCGACCATCAGTATGCCAAGCTGGCTGTTGAGCATGACCAATCCGCTCAGCAGGGTGAACCGTGAAGACAACCGCAGCCATGTCCAGGTCTCCGGTTTTGACCGTTCGGCACGGGGAACCTGGAGATAACGAAATTTCAAAAGAGCGGTTACTCCCAATGCAGATACCGTAGCCACAGACTGCATCACCAGGGCGACAGTCGCGTTCATTCCAACGGACGCAAAGAACGCAAGCCCTGCCAGCAACAAGATGCCAAACAACAGGCGTTGTATAACTGTTCCAGGGATCTGGCCTGCCAGAATAGCTCCCCACCCTCTCAAATGCGCCTGCCAGAGCTGCAGGAGAGCTGTAAGGGGAACCAATATAAAACCAATCAGGAATGTATAGCGATCCGGATTCTCTGACGGTATAGTGATAAGAATCCAGCAGGAAGCAGCAATAAAAACAATACATGAAACGAGAAAAGTAGTAAGCGTGGACCAGCGCAAAAGACTCTTCACTCTGGCCCATTGTTCGCGGCTCTTTGCCACTGCAATTTCCCGCTGTAAAAACGGTTGTGCCCCCACCATTGACGGGACAATCAGCACCATCACCCAGGACATCACAAGGGTAAATAACCCGAATTCCTTCAATGGCAAAATTCTCGCCATCAAAATCGCCAAACCGATCTGCAGTAATCGGCCTGTGACATTCAAAAACAGCGATCCGGCCACATCCTGCGCTGCCCGGCTTTCCATTGCTTCCCCGGCAGACATCCCTATCACCCTCATCAGCCAATCGTTCTTCTTTACGCCCAATCTGCACCTTCAAAAGCAAGCAGTTTCATCACTCTTATTCCTGTAATAACGAATGAAACAGTTCCAGGTACTGTGTGGTTACATAGTCCCAGTTATAGATTCCCTTCAGTTTCTTCCGATTCGATTCGATTCGTTCACCCCAAATGCGATCATCCGGGTTCATGCTATCAATTAATCTGATCACATCATCCGGTAAGGAGAAATAGGCGCCGTCATCTTCAAGAACAGAACGGTTAAAGGGATTATCATGGGCACAAATCCGTGCGTTTGACGCCATTGCCTCCAGCAAAGAAGGATTGGTTCCACCCACTGAATGGCCATGGAAATACAGACGGCTGTGTTTGCGAAGACCTGTAAGCTTCTTAAAGTCATAAATACCGCCAAAAAAACGGATAATCCCAGAATCCCGATATCGCTTTTTCAGAAAATTTCCATATCGGGTTTCGTGATTTCCAATTACCAGAAACGGCTGTTGAACAGATGACTTGGACGCACCGTCCAGAATCATCTGAATATTGTTTTCCGGCTCCAGCCTTGCCACCAGCATGTGATATTTCAACGGTTCCAGGTGAAACTCGCCCAGCACCTCATCTGAAACATCTTCCAGCACCTTCGCGCCGTATGGTATGAAACTTGACCGGTTTCCGTAACAGTTGCTCAAATAGTTCTGAATCCCAAGATTATCTGCCACCATCGCGTCACTATACTTCACGCCGTTTCTTTCGCATTTTCGGACAAAGGGCTTGATAAACCGGTTCCACTTGACCCGCTGCCATTCCATTCCATCCATATTTGTAATCAGCACGGCATGGGATTTTTTCTTCAACCGGAAAAAGAACGCGGAAGGCACATAACCCAACTCAAGGACAACGTCAAAATCCCGTTTGGACACATCTCGAAGACACAGATAATCAAATAGAAACGTTCCCACAATCCGCAACCTATCCTCATTGCAGAACACCCGTCGAATTTGTACACCTCTCCACTCATTTTCCGGATAGCGATTTTCCTTCGGACTGTACACCGTCACCCGATGGCCCCGTTGCACCATACGCCATGAGATTTGCTCGGCGCATTCCTCGAACCCACCATAGTGGTTCGGTATCCCCCGCGTACCCAGAATTGCGATGTTCAACTGTTTATCAATCGCCATCCAATAACCTCTCGTAGGCCTGCAGCGTCTTTCCTGCGGCCTTTTCCCAGGTGCAATCTTTCATCAGTCGTTCCCGGAAAGCTGGATCAACCGGGGCTTCATATGCCTTTTGAATTGCATTTCGTATCGACCCGACATCATTTGGTTCACAGTAAAACGCGGCATCCTTGAAATACTCCTCTGTATCCCCTTTTCTGGTCGCAACAATATTGCACCCCATTACTGCGGCCTCCAGGCTCGAAAGCCCTGTGGTCTCAAACCAGCTGGGCAGCACATGCACCTTTGCCTGCCGGTAAAATTCTGACAACTCGGCCTGGGGAAGCGGACCAAGATATTGCACATTCTTTCCGGAAACTTTCAACACGCGGGCAAGATAACTCTTACTATTTGGGGACACATCCCCAATCAGGGTAAGGTTCCAGGGGAGCTCTTCCATCGCCCGAACCAGGTTCAACTGGTTCTTCAACTCTTCCACCCGGGCGACACATAGAACACCTTCCCTTATGGATGCCGGACTCTTCATCCGAAAAAGACGCGGATCCACGCCATTTTCAACTTTTAACCATTTAACAGTATCCATTTCAATGCCAAAGCGCGCGTCTAATCTGCGCATTTCAGATACAGAGTTTGGCAGAATAATATCCACCATTTCCAACAATCTCTGTTGCATTTGAAAAAACCCGGACAACAATACCCTGGAAGTACCCGCATGGAATTCGCCGTTTCTCACGCCCCTGCCCAATATTTTCGCCCTTGCCATCCACTCCGCCCCGATTATCCGAGCGACTTTGCCCGGAACACCCGTTCGGCCTCGAATGTCAAACTCCCTGTAATCCACGAAAATAGGTGTCAGAACAACCGGTTTTCCGATGCTCTTTGCCTTTGTCGCAATGGGAATGATATCCTGCGGGCGATCCAGATTGAAAATATGGACAATATCAAATGTGGAAGGTGAGATTTCCCCATCAAAATCAATTTGTACGCTGTGACCGAGTTTTTCAAGCTCTCCAGCCAATGATTGAATTTGAACCGTATCTCCACCAAGGGTTGCGGCGCCACTGCGGCGGGAAGCCATCAGAATCTTCATGATGATTTTCCCCCTGTGGGAATAATATCAACTGTCTCTAACCATACCAGTGACAGGGCCAAACCGAACAAAGCCCCCTGCTGAAATCCCATGGATGGACCGCCATGATAATTCCAGCCGACAAAACACAAGAAAGCGAGATATCCCAGTAAAAAACGCGAGAATCGCCCCGAAACATCATCAGGCAATCGTCCATTGACGTAAAAAAACAGGAAAAGCAATCCGCCCCAGAAAAGAACGGCCCCCACAACTCCCGTCTTAGACAACAGATAGAGCCAGAAGTTATGAAATTTGTTAATCTCCGACAACGTATCTGAGGCATAAACGTGCAATGTCTGACGCACCGGAAGCTCCCGCCCAAACCCATTTCCTGTCCAGAAAGCCACATGCTCCGGCCCGCAGGATTCCATAAAAGTCTGAACCTCATACACCCGCCACGCCTTAAATGATTTTCCGGGAAGCTGAAATCCAAGATTCAAAACCAAGAGATAAAGAATCGGTGCGATGGAAAGCATCACTACCCACAGGCGCATCCTTCTGGAAGACCGGTAAAAGCCGCCTGCCGAAAAGATCAGCAACGCCAGCATTCCAAGAAAATCCCCCCGGCTCAAAGTGGCAAGCATCCCCAAAATCAGCACCACTGCTATGGCCCATTTCCGAATACCCGCACGGGACTTATCGCCCACAGTCATCCAGAGCGCCACCAGCATGACCGGATAAGTCTCATACAAGAATTCCCATCTGAACTCATACCGTTCTATAACGGCACCGGCCAATCTGATTTCCATAAACACCACAATTTGTAAAACCGCCGCTGCAACGGCGAAGAGAACAATGGCCTGTGTCCAGGTTTCAAAAGAATGAGCCCTCGTAAATACCGCAACCATTAACAAAGGCATCACAAAAAAAAGAACTTCCTTGGAAATTGTATAGGGAGAATAGCCTCGGAAAAAGCCCGCGCCAGCATACAATGCCGGGAATAACACAAACAGCAGAAAAAGAATTTTCGAAAGCCGGGTGTCCTTCCTGTAATATCGGAAAACAAAAACCGTCCCCAAAACAAAAAACATCAACAGCTGTATTTTCTGTACTTTCAGGAATTCATATCGTAGAACCGGAGGAAAAACCAGCAGCAACAATATCAACGGGAAAAGAGCGGCCTTTGGAGAGAAAAAGCTCTCCCTCATTTCTTCAACCATCCTGATAAATCCTTATCCAGCATCTTCTCAAGTTCCAGAATCTCTTTCCTGTAGGTTTCCAATAGAAAAGAGTATACATCATCCGGAATCCGGACAGACTGAAACAATACCTCTCCCGCCATTGTCCGGATTCGAAGCCTCCGGGAGTATGGCAGAAGCTTCTTCAAAACGGATTTGGACTTGAAGTCTTGGAAAATCAATCGGCCCACAAAACGAAACAAGGCGTTTTTCGGCTGTCCGGAAACATTGAATTTCTTGCTGACATCAAAATCGAACGGTGGAAGCTCAAGATATTCGCTCAATCTTTCCAGAACCAGAACCGGGTCGTTATCCAGTTCATCCAGCAACACAACCTCAAACGGCCCAAAGGCATTCCTGTACGCCTCCAACTGAGCACAATACATGCCGTAACCAATGTAATCATAGGGAAACGGCGCACCTTCATTCATCCGTTTTCTGATTGTCTCCGGTTGAAAGGCCTTCAGTGGCGGCAGTTCTTCGATCCCATCCCGAACCGCCATCGTATATTTGGACCATGCCCTTAAAATAGGGTTCCGCAATATCGCGATAAACTTCAGTCTGGAAACATCAGACCTGTAATGCTTCCTCATCTGATCAATAACCGTTTCATAGTCATACAGATAAACGGTTGACGCATCTCCCCTCAATTGTCCCGGCAAAGCCGGTTCATACAGTTTGCAGTAGTCCTCTAAATTGTCCACAACAATGGACCAGTCCACTTCACGATACAAAAATGTCCGGGGCTTGTGCTCCACATAGCTGAAATATCCCGGTTCCTTAATTTTTGGGAAAAAAACATCCGGACGCTGATCCAAATAATAGTAAAGCGATGTTGTACCGGATTTTTCCGCCCCGAGAATAAAGAAACCAGGCAAGTTTTCAGCATTCTTCATCGTCACGCCTTCCTGTTGAAGAAGATAACATATTAATTGTCACTGTTATCAACTCCATCGACACAAAATTGGCAGGAATCATTTATCTTTTCTGCCTTTTATAATTCTGCACGGTATCCCGGCAGCCACAACACCGGGGGGAAGATCTTTTGTCACAACCGAACCTGCTCCGATGACGCACCCCTCCCCGATGCTTACTCCCCCAAGGACGGTCACATGTGAACCAAGCCAACAATTCTTTCCGACAATTACGGCCTGCTTATCTACGCCTTGATTCCGAATCATTACATCTGCGTCACGGAATCGATGATTATCAGAATGTATAGACAGAGCATGCCCTATGATTGTGTTATCTCCGATTTGTACGCCACCAAAACCTCCAATAAAAGCGAACGGACCTATCCCCACATTCTTTCCAAATTCGATCCCAACACCAATGTCATTCAACACCAGAGTCGAGCGCAGAATAGAGTATGCACCAACAGATGACCCATCTCCAATGCGCAGTCCGTTTTCAGCTAATCCATGCAACTCTGCACCGCGATATATTGTCACGCCTTTCCCCAATTTTATGTGAGATCTTCCCCTTAAAACAATGCTTTTCTCCATAAAGAACGGAAATCCCACTTGCAAACGCATCCCTCTGAAAAAGCCTCGAATTAACATTAATCCGCGATGAATCGCAATCTCTACTAAGTCCCGTATCCTGATTTTCTCGCTGATCTCATACCTGGCTCCCTTAATTCTACTTGCAAGTCGCTCCAGTAGTGCCCTTACCATTCTGTTTAAACTCATTCCTGACTCCTGAGTGCTTTTTCATATGCAGACAATGTCATTCTCCCTGCTATCTTCCAGGTGAAATTTTCCATGACATGCTTTCTGAAAGAGGGATCAACCGGTGTTTCATATGCCTGCTGAACCGCTGTCCTTATAGAATCAACATTATCTGGTTCACAATAGAAAGCGTAATCGCCAAAATACTCTTCAGTATCGCCTTTCCGTGTAACAACAATATTGCATCCCATCGCTGCCGCCTCCAAAGTGGACAACCCCGTAGTCTCCATCCAGCTGGGTAATACGTGTACGCGGGCCACTCGATAAATCAATGGCAATTGCTCATGTGGCACTGCTCCAATTACCCTTACATTTCTTGGCAAATCCTTCAGGATAGAACGATAGTATCTCATGTGATTCGGAGCCGGCGTCCCGATCAGAACCAGTTGATAAGGAAGGTCCCTGAAAGCATGTATCAGATTATGCTGATTCTTTCTTCCTTCGATTCGCGCAACACACAAGACACTGCCCCGCACAGACTTCAACAGTTCCTCGTTCACTGTTATTGAGTCAAAGTCATCACTGAAAATTTCTTCATCATATCCATTGGGGATTATAGTAATCCGGTCCTCATCAACGTTAAGGACAAAATCATTCTTAAGCCTCTCAAATTCGGAAGCTGAATTGGGAAGGATTCCGGTAGCATCCGAACAAATCTCTTGCACCAATTTAGTCATTCCCTTCCACAATGGCAACAATCCTCGGTGCATCTCCCTGTTCAAAGCTACTCGTCCCAGTATTTTAAATACCTCTGTGGCTCTTTTGGGGAGATGGCGCGTAAAGAAACCGGGGACCCCGGTGCGGGCATATTTTTCGTACTCGGAATAATCAACATATATTGTTGAAAAAACAAAGGGAACATTTTGTCTTTTCGCATTTCTGGCCTGAGTCCATGTCTCCTGGGGTCGAGTGATATTAAAGAGATGAACCAAATCATAACCTTCTAAAGAAGGTTCCAAATTCAACGACAAATCTACGGTAACTCCGAACTGTTCAAGATATTCTTTTGTCTTTAGAATCTGAATCGTATCACCTCCAGGAACAGAAAAAAGCGTTTTTCTGGATTGCATCAAGACACGCATATTTCCCTCCTTCCCGTGGTCCCCTCAAATACAGCCAGTTTTAATCCTAACAAAAATGGGTACAAATAACTCTGTGTAAACAACCCGGTAACAGAACCAGCTAAAGAAAAATCAAGAAAAAGACTAAACAGCAGCAACAAAGACAATACATCCCTGTCTTTTGTTCTTTCATATTGTCTCCAAATCACTACTAGAAACCAGAAAAATGCTCCATTACCCAATACTCCTGTTTTGGCAAACAGAAAAAGCCAGAGACTATGAAAATTGGGCAGTCTATTATACGTTTTTCCATCTGCTGATTCCAAAGGAGTGTCAGCGGAAATCGCGAAACCGAATCCGTGCCCGATAAGATGCTCTGAGAAACTATCCTGTTCGGCAAGTCTTACCACGTACGACCATTCATTTTGCCGCCACCAAATAGACAAATCCTGCATTTCAAGGTTCCTTTCTCTCATTAACCAGTATGGATAAATAAAGACTATCAACAAGATAGAGACTGCCAGGATTCGTCGCAACCACAATGATGCCAGCAGCTTCTTCCTCATGAACCAGATCATGACAAAAGAAAGAATCATCAGGTTCATCAGTCTCCCCAGAGTCAACGCACAAACTGCAACCATTAACAACAACACGAATCTTTTAACTATTAAGCGCACCCTGTTCGCTCCCAGTATCAGAATAAGTACCAGAAGAAGGGAAGCAATGGTCGCCGGGACTGAGGTCCTGCGATAATAACCGGTCCCCACCGTTTGAGGCAGGGAAATTAAGAGCCAGGCAACTACTAACAACGCGATTGGAATCACGAAACGAGACAACCAAATCGCCAATGATTCCCTGTTTTCCGATTTGATGAAAAATTCGCGGAACAGCATATAAACAACCGCAATGACTCCAAATTTAAACAGATCGACCAAAGCGTCATCCATTCTGTTACGGAAGACCCCCAAAGTAAAGAAGAAAAGTGGCAACACCACAAAGACTTTCATGACGCCTGAATCCAGAGATTCACTCAAACGAACACGAATGGAACTCGGATATAGCGCAATTTTCATACAAAGCAAAATTGTCAGCACGATGCCTGAAGCTTGTAAGATGATTTGATATTCACTTGAAAAACGATTCGGAATTGGCAGCAATAGAATTGCAAACAGAAGCAGTAGTGTCCACCGGATCATGGAATCAACCTATCCGGGAAAAACCCGAAATACGCCTTTATTGCCTTGAAAATTGCCCGTACTCCGACAAAATCACCTGAGAGTGTCTTCTTGCACATTTTTAAGAAAACTGTTAAAAAGATGAGGGGAAAACGAATTGGATAGTACTTTCTGTAAAATTTCAATCCGCTGAGAGTATAATAGAATTCCCGGACAAATCCGGTTCCGATACTTCGGGAAATCTTGTCATAAACATGAGCAGTATCAATAACTTTTAGTTCGTAGCCATGCTGGCCAGCCCTTGTGCAGTAGTCGGCCTCTTCCCAGTAAAGGAAATAATCTTCCGGAAGCATGCCAAGGTCTTCGACTGAACGAGTATGAAGCAAAAGAAAAGATCCGGCAATGTAATCCAAAGACTTCAAAGATTCACGGTCCTTTAATTGTCTCATTCCGTGTGCCCATGGTTTGACATGTGCCCCCCCATAGAACAGTACCTGCTGTGGATTGTCATAGTAGTAGCTGACGCAGCCCCAGATGATTTTATTTTCTTCCAAACCGTTAAGTCCATTTTTCAGCGCAGAAATTGTCTCTTTCTCCACAACTGTATCTGGATTCAAGAGCCACACAAAACCTTCCCGTTTACACTGCTACAAAAATTTTAATGCTGAATTAATTCCACCTGCAAATCCAAGATTCCTGTTGATTGTAATCAGAGAAAATGCGTGAGCATCTGAAAATGAACTCTTTACATCACCCTGAAAAATGCCTGAATCAGCATCGTATCCAATCTCCCGAATCTTCACCACTTTGTTAATAGGAGGAAAAGAAAGCTCTTTGAGGGGGTGAAGGGGGGGAACCCAGACATCAAGAGCACCCTCGGCCCACATCCGGATATATTTAACGGAATTATCTGTGGAATGATTGTCCAGAACAACCAAGTGAAAATTGCGGTCATCGCTTTTGAAGAGGCTTTCCAGACATTCTATCGTATCGGACCAATTGTTATAGTTCAGCACGACAACATAAAATGATGCCTGTTCACTCATATTCACTTCAACCACAATTGGCACAAATCCAAATGAAGAAGCTCAGATAGATTTGTGACATCATCTCGGTAAATTTCAGATAACTGAGCACGTTCCTCTTCAAATGAGGGTTTCTTACCGTCTCTGTCCAGCAGCACTCGCTTGAAACCTGTTTTGACAAAGGACGGAAAAAAAGATGCCGCTCGTCGCAACATCCCATTTTTCCGAATCCTGTACATCCATTGATTCCGGGGTAAGCCCTGAAAAACATTGTGTCTCTCAATTGGCAAGTCCATCTCCCGGATATCAAGAAACTGGCAAAGTTTTGCAGCAGAAGCACTCTCATTGTTTTGCATCTCATCCGATAGAATAACAAGAACTCGATTTTCTGAAAAGACATCAATATACCGATGAAGCTGATTCGAATAGAAACCCATCTCAATATATTCTTTGAAATATTGACGGTTTTCATCTGTTTTTGTAAGGAAATTTCTCAATGGAGATAACTGGTATCCGATCTGACGGTCCATGAGGTAGTGGGAAATGGCGCGATCAACCGGGTTCCTCAAAAGAACTCTGATGCGGGCATCCGGATTATAGTCATGAATTCGTCTCGCCGCCAATTCGTTGAAC
>PFTO01000205.1:0-10527 GCA_002789615.1 Acidobacteria bacterium CG_4_9_14_3_um_filter_49_7
TTCACTGTACCTGATCACTGTTTCCTGCATAGCTTGTCCTCCTTGACCGCTTTCAGCGGTTCTATAGGTGTCAACCTATATCAGGACAAGACAACCTATATCAGGACAAGACACATCACCCATCACCCATCACTTCTCAACCTCAACCTGTTCTTCTACTTAGCCTTCTCTTCCTCCGGCTTGCTTGAGTAGTTTCCAGATCCAGATCCCCAGCACTGCAACAATCATCAACACAAGGAGGCGCAACGCGATACGGGAGAATTCCGGGGTCCATGGCTTTTTTGCCTGCTGGAAGGTGGTGTTCTTTACCGGGGACTCCGGTTCTATTGTGGCAGCGTCGTGTTGTTCCCAGTTGTCCGCCCGGATGAAGCGGGTCACGTCAAAATGAGATTTTGCTACCTTGGGATTGCCGTAACAGAGGGTGGCGTCGGGTATGGTTCCGATTTCCGGAACGAGGAAAAGGTTTCTTCTAATCCAGCTCAATTGCAGTGCGGTGATGGTAAGTGGTACGTTGTCGCCGTTAAAGATGGTGAGTTTGTAGTTGCCGGTGTCGGAGGGCCTGGCCGATAGTTGCAGTTGTTGTTCCGTCCGGGTACCCAGTGAAAATTTGTAGAAAGTTCCCCGTGTAAGTGAGACATCATGGCGGTCCAGTGTTACCCGTTCACCTGTCAGGGAGGCAGTGCGATAGAAGGCGGGGGTCGTGGTCGCAATAGATACGCTGGAAATGGGAATTCCGGTTGAGAAGGTCAGCACAGTGTTGCCTCTGGAATCGGTTTTGGAGGAGAAGTTCTTCAGTTCCAGGGTGTCTGTGGTATCGGTTGCTGTGTTTTCGGCCCTGGTGGAAGCTGTGACAGCATCAATCCGAAACGGGAGAGCTGATTTGCCCGTGCTGGAAAATTCCAGTCCCTTGTAATTCAGCTGGATGGCTTCGTTTTTCGGAGGAAGCTCGGCGTCTTTCAATTCAATCCGAAACCATTGGCATTTTACTGCTTCAAAGGAAACGGATACTTTGCGCAGGTCTACATTCCGACTGAAATCAAAGATGCTTTCACTGACAAGGGGTGTCCAGGAATTCCGGTCATTGCTGGCGCTGACGGAAATGGATTTTCTGAAGTCGCGGTTGGGGGTGGAGAAGTAGAGCATTCGAACCGGTTCGGCAGTTGACGGGACCTCCAATATCATGGTGGTGATACCGTTTGCTGAGGAAAAGTCCAGAATGCTCAGCTTGTACTGGCTCCGGGCAATAGCGGGCCGATGCTCTTTCAAGATTGTGAACGGGATCAGGCTCTCTTTCGGGGAAAAGATT
Organism: Acidobacteria bacterium CG_4_9_14_3_um_filter_49_7; assembly: GCA_002789615.1. Taxonomy (GTDB): domain Bacteria; phylum Acidobacteriota; class Holophagae; order Thermotomaculales; family Thermotomaculaceae; genus UM-FILTER-49-7. Next base: position 1,307 of record PFTO01000205.1, read on the forward strand.
CTGATGTCCCGCTGGTCGATGGCGGTGTGGTCGAGGATTTCTCCCGGCAGTGGGACCTTATAAATGTTCCCCGGCTTCAATGGCCCAGGAAGATTTCTGGAGTATTGAAAGTTTTCCGGTTTCAATGGTTCAGCAGCAGGCACCATGGAGCACAGAAGCAGAAGTGCCGGGAGGATAAAGTTAAGCCGTTTCATCTGGAGCTCCGGTTGAGCTGGTGTCTTCTTCCGGCAGCTTTTCCCTGAACCGGTGATAGAGCCAGGATGAACCGATGAGAAGCAGCCCAAGAACCATGAAGGACAGAATCCGGTAGGGTGTACTGAAATGGGAGATGTCCATGAAAAATACTTTGAAGAGTGTAACGAGGAAGATGCCGATGGCGGTTTTGCGCATGGTGCTGCTTTGCTCTCGAAATCCCTGAATCATGAGGATAGAGGCGAAAATGGCCCAGAGTACAGAAATGGATGCAAAGCGGGCTCCCGGGGCGTACTGGTAGAAGAATGAGGCTGTTTCAATGGTCAATATCAGGAAGAGAGTGCCACCAAAAACCCAGGAAAACAGCGCACCTACTTTATTCCATGTGGCGCCCGCTGTCGCCCGGAGTTTCCTGCCTGCCCAGTAAATGGAGCCAATAAGGACGGCACTGGTGAGAAGCCGTTCCAGCAGTCCTTGCGTGTATGGGTCCTTGAAATAAGACCACTTTCTTCCCAGGCGAAAGACAGCGGGGTAGTCGTAAAGAAAGAATTTGCCGGTGACAAGAAAAACCAGCACAATGCCGGTGATTGTCATCCATTTCCGCTCCACTTTCAGTCCCAGCCAGATCAGGAGGGCGGCTTCAAGTGCCCAGAAAATTGTAATCCAGTTTGAGGAGAAGAGGATGGGAACCGTGAGGACCAGGAAAAATACGGCGTTGGCGATCAGGTACCAGAAGGCGGGGCCATCCACGGATTCATGTTCTGAAAGCCAGCTGGAGAGTGTGAGAAATACCACGGCGATGAAGACAGTGACAATGGCAACGTAGGGAGTGCTGTAGCGGTCCGCAACAAGACCGAACGCAAAACCGAACGCCATGAGAGCGTTGGGAGCGGCAAACCACATGCTGCCTAGGGATCGGGTTTCTTTCCGGTACAGAGTGGCGGCAACAGGGAGAATGGCATAGATGAGAAAAAAGACCAACAGAAAAATGAGAGAGGGCCAGAATGCGGCCGTTTTGTAGTAGACGGCGTACCACGACGCGAAAAGAATCCATGTGAACACGAATCCCAGTGATTCCAGTACACGCCAGCTCTTTCTTGTCGCCAGTGCCAGTATGCCAAGGTTGAGAATGGTCATATAACTCATCAAAGCAACCTGCTCGTTGTGACCGGTGGAAAGAAAAAGCGGTGTCAGAAATCCACCAAGGGTTCCCAATGCGGCCAGCCATTTGGCATCATAGACAACGGCCAGCACACATGAAAAGACCGTAATCAGGACCATGATGGCAAATGAGAGCCACATCGGAATCAGGTGGTAGAGTTGAAACCCGGCAAAGGTGGAAAAGTAAAGGACTGCGATACCGCCTCCGGCAAGGGACAGTCCGAAACTGCGGAATTCTTTTTTCCGGAACCATTCCCCGAGGCCCAGAAAGGCCATACCCCAGAAATAGGAGAGTCCAATTCTACCGGCGGGGCCGACCCATCCCTTCGTGAAGGAATATTTCAGAAAATAGCCTACTGCAAAGACCATGGTGATGATGCCGATAATGAGGAGCCATTTCTGGCCGAACCGGAATTCACCGTCCCCGATTCCAGACGGTTGTATGGATGGCGCTTCCACTGTCGAATGTTCGGGTTTATCTTTATGGGGATAAAACTCTGTCGGCAGCTTGTCCTCAAATTCGGTTACCGGCTCTGAATCGGGTCTTGCCTCCGGACTCTTCGCCGCTGATTCCCCGGTGGTATCTGAGGCTTTTGTCTTTAGGGAATCTGTTACCAATGCTTCGAGACGGCTGAGACTCCCGGAGAGGGTGTTGAGGGATGTGTCAAGGTAGGATTTCAGGGTGTTCAGATAGGAAAGTTGCTCTTTTACATCAAAATAGAGTGAAATTTTCTCAAATGCTTCTTTGGCAAACATCAAGCCGCAATGGGGACACTGCCCACTTCGTTCAGTAATTGTTCCCTGACATTTCGGACACTTCATCAGTTCCTCCCCCAACCGGATTCAAAAATAGACATAGTTGTCTATCCGGTTGGCTGACATGATTTAATACCCAATTGTAGCGGAAAACCCGGAACTTGGAAAGGAGAAGAAAGGGCAGGACAAGTTTGAGTTTGAGTTCGGAAAAAGACTTAGAGTCGCTCGACAACTGGCCAGTGTGTGCCGTTCTGCCGCCCACGCCCACTCTTCAAAGAGAAGTAGAAGGCAAGGTTGAGGTTGAGTAAAAGAAGTGATGAGTGATGGGTTTACAAGACAGGAAATTTGCTAACTCGCTGATGTTTTCCATTCTGTCATCTGGCATTCAAGACTCAAAATTCAACACTCGGCGCAACGCGCCGTCAGACGTAGTCGATACGGGAAGCAGCCATGGTACTACCAAAGATACCCATGGCAATGGAAAGCAGGATAATACCGGCGAAGTAAGACACGGGCAATGTGGTGATTCGGGAGAGGAAGGGTAGATATTGAAAATTGGCCAGATAGTGAGCCTTGATGACGGAAATCAGACCGCTGCCGATCAGCGCGCCGATGATGCCCCCGGAGAGGCCCTGTAGGGTTCCTTCGACGGTGAATGGGGCCCGGATGAATTTCATGTCTGCACCCACGAGCTGCATGATTGCGATGTCGTTCTGCCGGGCAAGGATGGTGATTCGAATGACATTATAGATTGTAAAGACGGAGGCAAGAACCAGTATGGCGGCGATGAGGGCGATGAAGAATGAGACAGCAGAAGAAATCGATTTCAGTTGGGATAGAAAGAAATGGGGGGAGTAAATGCTTTCCACAATGCTGTAGGGTTTCAAGGCCTGTCTCACTGCCACCAGTGCCGATGTGTTGATTCGAAGTTGGATACTGATTGGAAGCGGGTTTCCCTCTAAGGTCTTTTGAATTTCGCCGGCCAGGGGGAATCGATCAGCAAGCTTTTTCATCCCCTCATCCGGCATCACGAGTTTTACGTCAGACACACCTTTCAATGTTTCCAGGTAGAGAGAAAGATCTCTTCCTTCCTTGGCAGTGGTGTCCTGTGTCAGAAAAATCGAATAAACGGGGTTGTTTTCCATTTCTTTCAGGTAGTTGTCCACGTTAAAAAAGACAGTGGAGAAAAGGGTAATAATGGCAATGGAGATGGAGATGATGAGAATGGAAAACAGGCTGAGCATTCTGGAGCGGGTGAAGTTAGCCCAACCTTCCCGTCCAAAGAACCCGAGATCAATAAACAGTTTCATTTCCTGTGCTCCTGAAGATGGCCGTGGTCCAGATAGAGCGTTCGTTTTCGCATCCGTCGAATCATGTCACGGTCATGGGTGGCGATGAGAACAGTCGTACCCCGGCTGTTGATTTTTTCAAACAATGCCATGATCTCCAGTGACAGGTCCGGATCCAGGTTTCCCGTGGGTTCATCCGCAAGGAGGATGAGAGGTTCATTGACCAGGGCTCTTGCAATGGCGATTCGTTGTTGTTCGCCGCCGGAGAGCTGGCGGGGGTAGTCGTCGTATCGATGCTGAAGTCCAACGAGTTTGAGGACGTAAAAAGCACGGTCCCGTAAGAAGGAGGCCGGATATCCCAATACATTCAATATGAAAACGATATTTTCAAAAACGGTCCGATTTTCCAGGAGTTTGAAATCCTGGAAAACGACGCCGATTTTTTTTCTGAAATCCGGAATCTGACGTTTCCCCAATGCAATTGTATTCTGATTGTTTGCCACAACTCGGCCATAGGAGGGGAGTTCTTCCCGGAAGATCAGTTTCAGGAAGGTGGTCTTACCGGCTCCACTCGGACCGGTCAGAAAGACAAACTCCCCTTTTCCAATGGAAACATTGACTTCGTGGAGGGCCCGGTTCCCCTTTTCGTAAACCTTGCTCACATGAAAAAAATGTATCATGACTTCAAAAAGGAAGCGGTCTCCTCAGCGATGTCATCTGCCGTCAGATGGTACGCCTTCAATAGATCGTCCGGTTTACCGGAGCGGCCGAATTTTTCCTTTACGCCGATTCGACGAAGTGGGGCGGGGTGCCCTTCGCAGAGCGTTTCAGCCACTGCCGACCCGAGACCCCCGATGATGTTATGTTCTTCTACACTGATTGCATGGCCGGTTCTGGAGACCGATTGGAGAATGGTTTCCGTGTCCAGTGGTTTCAATGTGGATACATTGATTACTTCTGCATTGATTCCATCCTTTTCGAGGATTTCTGCGGCTCCCAGGGCTTCTGCCACCATGACACCGCAGGCGAAGATGGACACATCACTGCCGTTACGCAGGATTCGTGCTTTGCCATGGGTGAATTCAACTGTCTCGTCAAAGAGGACCGGCGTTGCGGACCGGGATAGTCTTACGTAAACCGGGCCCTTATAGGCGGCGACAAAGCGGATGGCAGCCTTCGTTTCGTAGTAGTCTGCCGGGACAATGACTGTCAGATGAGGCAGCACCCGGGTGACGGTGATATCTTCGAGCGCCTGATGAGTGGCCCCGTCTTCCCCCACTGTAATGCCGGCATGGGTGGCGACGATCTTGACGTTTTTGTTGCCGAGACAGACAGCCTGGCGAAGCATTTCCCATGCCCGGCCGGTGGCGAATATGGCAAAGGAGCTGGCAAAGGGGACCTTACCTACGGTGGCAAGCCCGGCAGCGGTGGTAATCATATTCTGTTCCGCGATTCCCATGTTAAAAAACCGGTTGGGGAATTCTTTCGCGAACATTGCGGTTTTGGTAGAACCGGAGAGGTCGGCATCGAGAACGACAATATCCGGGTTTTCTTTACCGAGTTCCAGAAGTGTTTCACCATAGGCGACACGAGTGGCTTTCTTTTCCATATTTCTACTCCGTCAGCAGGGTTTTGATACGGTTTTCTACAAAGTCAAGGGCGGTAGTGTTGTGGGCGCCCTCGGGGATAATGAGGTCTGCCCATCTTTTGGAGGGCTCCACAAACTCTTCATGCATGAGTTTTACCTGTCCCAGATACTGATCGACCACGTTCTGCAGACCCCGGCCCCGCTCATGGATATCCCGGAGAATTCGCCTCAGCACACGAACATCGGCATCGGTGTCCACGTACAGTTTGATATCAATGAGTTCTCTCAGTTCAGGGAACACAAATATGAGGATACCTTCAAGAATGAGAACTTTGCGGGGTTCAATTTTCAGGAATGCTTTGGGCTTACGCGTATGTGCGACGTAGTCGTACACGGGTTTTTCCACCGAATTTCCTTTCTTCAGTTCCTGCATGTGGTGAATCAGCATGTCAAAATCCACAGAGTTGGGGTGGTCAAAATTGATTTTTCGCCGATCTTCCAGGGGGAGGTGCCCCAGGTCCCTGTAGTAGGAATCCTGGTCCATCAATACGATTTCATTTCCCTGAAAGCGGCGCATAATCTCCCTTGCGAAAGAAGTTTTTCCGGATCCTGTACCCCCTGCAATTCCGATTAGAAGGTTTTTCATAAAGCCAACTCTTTCATGGCGATTGCATATTGTTCGTCATTGGGAGGAGATCCATGGAATTTATAGTTGTTTTCCATAAAGGAAACGCCTTTTCCTTTAACGGTGTGGGCGACGATGACGGATGGACGGTCCGTTATCGAATTGGCTTTTTGTACAGCTTCATGTATCTGGCCAAAATCGTGGCCATCAATTTCCTGAACGTGCCAGTGAAATGCTGCGAACTTGTCCGGTACAGGATTGACATTCATCACATCTATCACGTTGCCGTCAATCTGGAGACCGTTCAAATCCACTATGACTGTCAGGTTTCCGGTTTTGTAGTGACCGGCAGACATGGCCGCTTCCCAGATGATCCCTTCCTGACATTCGCCATCTCCCAGGATGGCAAATACACGCCTATTGGACCCGGACAATCTCATCCCCAGCGCCATTCCAACAGCCTGGGGAAATCCCTGTCCGAGAGAGCCGGTGGTAACATCCACGCCGGGTATAAATCCATTTTCCGGATGACCCTGAAGGATGGAGTCGACTTGACGAAATCGTTTGAGTTCCGCTGCCGGGAAAAAACCCTTTTCAGCAAGACATGAATAAAGTGCGGGGGTCGCATGCCCCTTGCTCATTACGAGGCGGTCTGTGGAAAAAACATCGCGGTTTTTAACAGGGTATTCCATTTCGTAAAAAAACAGGTAGGCTAAAATGTCGATGATTGACAGAGAGCCCCCGGGGTGTCCAGACTGGGCTGTGTATACCATTTCCACGATTTCTCTTCTGAACCTTTGGGTCAGAGCCTTCAAACGATTAACTTCATCCTGATTCAAGATATCCTCCACCTCGAAAATTAAGGGGCTTTTTCCCACAAACAGCAAACAGGGAAAACGGCGTGCCGGGATCGCCCAATCTTGTGTACACCCATTGTAAAAGACAAAACGAATGGCTGCAACTTGAAAACCGTTGCAAAGGAGAGTTGATGCGTTACAATGAACCTGTGATTTTTTTTAAGGAGAAACATTATGGGTTTACGGGAAGACGCATTAGCGTACCACGGGGAAGGGCGAAAAGGTAAACTGGAAGTCACCCCATGCAAACCGTGCGAAACATCGAAGGATCTGTCTCTGGCTTATACTCCGGGTGTGGCTGTTCCGTGTCTGGAAATTGAGAAAGATCCAAGTCTGGCTTATGAGTACACAAACAAGGGGAACCTGGTGGGTGTTGTTTCCAACGGAACCGCAGTGCTTGGACTGGGGAATATTGGTGCGCTGGCTGGAAAACCCGTTATGGAAGGAAAGGGCGTTCTGTTCAAGCGTTTTGCAGATGTGGATGTGTATGATATCAATCTGGATACGAAAGACGCGGACGACATTATTAAAGCAGTGAAAATGCTGGCTCCGACTTTTGGCGGAATTAACCTGGAAGACATCAAGGCACCGGAATGTTTTTACGTGGAAGAGGAACTGAAGAAACAACTGGATATTCCTGTTTTCCATGACGACCAGCATGGCACCGCTATAATCTGCGGAGCGGCACTTCTGAATGCGCTGGAAATCACCAACCGCAGAATTGAAGAAACCCGTTGTGTCTTTTGTGGTGCCGGTGCAGCTGGAATTGCCTGTGCCAAATTGTATCTTCAATTGGGCGTAAAAATTGAAAATATTTTCATGACCGACAGCAAGGGCGTCATCTATAAAGGTCGTACAGATAGAATGAACCCTTACAAGGAAGAATTTGCAAGGGACACAGAATTTCGGACCCTTGAAGAAGTCATGAAAGGTGCAGATGCAGTTGTCGGAGTTTCCGTGAAGGGAATGCTGACGAAAGAAATGATAAAGAGCATGGCGAAAGACCCACTTATCTTTGCAATGGCGAATCCGGACCCTGAAATTACTCCGGAGGCAGTGGCCGAAGTCCGGAATGATGCCATTATGGCCACCGGGCGTTCAGATTATCCCAACCAGGTAAACAACGTGCTGGGATTTCCCTTCATTTTCCGTGGAGCACTGGATGTGCGGGCGACCCAGATCAATGAAGAGATGAAGATTGCTGCAGTCCATGCGCTGGCTAACCTTGCTAAAGAGGAAGTCCCGGATTACGTGACACGGGCCTACGGTGGTGAGAAGTTTAAATTCGGTCGCAATTATATTATTCCAAAGCCCTTTGACCCCCGTGTTCTGTACTGGGAAGCACCGGCAATCGCCAAAGCAGCGATGGACAGCGGTGTTGCGCGGAAACCGATTGAAGATTTTGATGAATACCGGGCCCACCTGGAAATGCTTCTGGATAAATCCAGGGAGTTTCTCCAGGTCATTATTGACAAGGCAAAGGCAAATCCAAAACGGATTGCTTTCCCGGAAGGGGACAATGAACAGATTCTGTCTGCCTGCCGTGAATTGATTGTGGATGGGGTTTTAAAGCCCATTCTTATCAGCAATGACGATGAAGAAATTAGAGCCAAGTTGCACCATCACGGTATTTCCGAGAAGGATGTGGAGATCGTCTGTCCGCTGAACGATGATGATTATCCCGACTATGTTTCCGAGTACTACAATCTTCGTAAACGAAAAGGAGCGACACCAACCGATGCGCAAAAGCGGATGCTGGATCCTCACTATTTCGGTTCCATGATGGTCAGAAGAGGCCGGGCGGATGGCCTTCTTGGCGGCCTGACCCACAATTATCCAACAATCGTGAGACCCATACTGGAAATAATTGACCGTAAAGAAGGTGTCTGCAAAGTTGCAGGCATGTACATTGTAATTGTAAAAGGCAAGCTGCTGTTTTTTGCCGATACGACAATGAACATCACACCCAGTGCTGAAGAACTGGCAGACATTGCCATTCAGGTGGCAGATTATGCCCGGAACTTCAATGTGGAACCCAAAGTGGCCATGCTTTCATTCTCCAATTTTGGCAGTTCTGAGCATCGTTTTGCTGACAAAATGCATGATGCAGTACAGATCGTCCGAGAAAGGGCGCCGCATATTCTAATTGACGGGGAGATGCAGGCAGACACCGCCGTGGTTCCGGAAATCATGGAAGAGCATTATCCCTTCAGTACATTACAGGGTGGGGCAAATGTCCTGATATTTCCGGATCTGGACGCGGGGAATATCGCGTACAAATTGTTGCAGCGTCTTGGCGGTGCAACGGTGGTCGGGCCGGTGCTGGTTGGGTTCAAACAACCGGTGAACATCCTGCAGAAACACGCGGAGTTGAAAGAGATTCTGAACATGGCAGCGTTAACGGTGGTAGAGGCGCAGCAGTAACATACAACAGGGCCGGGAGCCTTGAATTCGCTCCCGGTCATTCTATTTAAATGGGGAGACTCTTGGCAGATCCTTTCGGAAATTTGCAGGTGGAATACAAAAAGGGAGAGCTTGTTTACAGGGACGGGGACAATGCGTCTGTTATGTTTGTTGTTTCCAGCGGAGCAGTCAAACTCTTCAAAAAGGATTCTACCGATCAGCAGATTGATTTGGGTACCTACAAGAAAGGTGACATTTTTGGCGAATTGGGTGTAATTGAGACCGGAAGGCGTTATGAGACCGCTGTGGCGGTGGAAGATGCCAGAGTCGTTGTGATCAACCGCGAAATG
>PFTO01000205.1:10551-16062 GCA_002789615.1 Acidobacteria bacterium CG_4_9_14_3_um_filter_49_7
GAACGCCTAAGTGATGCTACAAAAAAAATTGATGAACTGATCAAACGGACCGGTTTCAAGAAAGCATCCGATATGTTTGCTATTTTGAAAGTATTGGGCAGCGAACAGGTTTTTCCCCTTACACTGAAAAAAAACCTGATTGGTCGTTATGATCCGACAATCGGCATTTGCCCCGATATTGATATCAGCATGTTTGATCCTCAAAAAACAGTCAGCCGGAAACACGCGGTAATTCTGAGAGAAAACGACGAAAGTTTTCTGGAGGAGGAAATGGGCGTTATCAATGGAACTTACCTCAATGGTGAAAAACTGGAATCGGGCCAGCGATATCCGATTGAAGATGGTGACAGAATTCATTTCGGTCTCGTTGCGTGCGAATACTCGGAGAGAACTGATGAATAGAGATTTTAAGGTCCCCAAAATTCCCACAAAACTCCAGATCCTCCGTGATGGTGCGTCCGGATTTCAGGAATGTCGCCTGTTTTTAAGTAGCGCATCCCCTTCCCACAATGGACCGGAAACTGTCTCTGAATTCCTCAATTCCGGTCCAGAGTTTGTACCGGTAGAACTGGAGGGAAAGGTCAATATCCTGAATCTTAATCACATTGTAGCATTTCGTGAAATTTCTGAGCATAGGGGGGGTGTGGGAAAACATATTCTTCTGACACTGAGAACCACAAAACTTTTCACTGTTCAGTTGACAGAGATTCTCCCGGAAAGCCGTGGCAGAGTCCAGGACTACCTCAATAGAACGGATATGTTTCTGGAGTTTGTCTCAGAAGACACCCCGTTGTTTTTGAACAAGAATATGATTGTTTCGGCGACAGACCAGTGACAAATATTGAAAAAATGCTGGACGCCGTTATACAACTGAAAGGGACGGGACTGGAGTTGAGTGAGGGGGAGATTCCGGTTGCTATAACAACGGAAGGTGCCAGAAAGCTGACCAAGTCGCCTCTTGGCGAAAGAGAGATAAAAATGCTGCTTTCGGAATGGGAGAATATTTCCCTTGGTCAGGATTTTTGTAAGATTGGAGCTGCGGGATTCCGGATTTCGAAACTGGAAGGCAAGACTATTTTCAAGCAGGAAACTCCATCAAAGGCTGCCGTTGAGAAATTCAGTGTAAAGAAGCTTCTTGAATTCATTGTGGAGAAGGGTGCATCCGATCTTCATCTTTCGACCGGTTGTCATCCCATAATTCGCCTGGATGGGGATATAGCGACCCTGACTGAATACAATCTGGTGACGGAGGATGAACTTCTGGAACAGTTGAAGGCAATAGTACCGGAAAGTGCGCTGGAGGAATTCGACAAAACAAATGATGTGGACCTTGCCTATTCAGTGCCCGGCTTTGCGCGATTCCGGACCAATATTTTTCGGGATCATCGGGGAGCCTGCGTTGTTTTTCGGGTGATTCCTTCGGAGATACTGACTGTAAAAGATCTTAATGTGCCAAGGGAAGTGGTGGCCCTGACATCGCTCAGCAAAGGGCTGATTCTGGTGACGGGTCCGACGGGAAGTGGAAAATCCACGACGCTGGCCGCTCTCCTTGATCACATTAACCAAACGGAGAACAAACATATTATCACCATTGAAGACCCGCTGGAATTCATCCATGAGAACAAGAAATCGCTGGTGAATCAAAGGGAAGTCCATACGCATACTGAATCTTTCAAGAGATCATTGAGGGCTGCCCTCCGGGAAGATCCTGATGTGATTCTTGTGGGAGAAATGCGGGACCTGGAGACCATCGCTATTGCGGTTGAAATGGCTGTGACGGGTCATCTGGTTCTGGGTACCCTCCACACCGCCACTGCAGTGGGAACGGTGGACCGGATTGTGGATCAGTTCCCTGTAGATCAGCAATCACAAATACGGGTTATGCTCTCCGACGCGCTATCCGGTGTTATTTCTCAAGTGCTTTGTAAAAAGAAGGGTGGCGGGCGTGCCGCGGCCTATGAAGTATTGATTGTTACACCATCTGTTGCCAACCTGATCCGGGAGAAAAAAACTTTCCAGATACCTTCTCTCATGCAGACTGGAAAAGGGATGGGGATGATGTTAATGAACGATGCGCTTATGACACTGGTGGAGAAGGGAGTCATAGATCCGCAAGATGCGTTGGACCGGAGTACTGACCCGGATGACCTGAAAAAGACGCTGAAGGCAAAGAAACTGGGATAGTACCTGCTTCGCGGGGCTCAGGCTGCGGATATTCTTCATTTATCGTCAATCAGAATAATCTGAAAATTTGCCATTCTGCAGAAAAAGAATTGTTTCTTCAATCACTTTACCGGATCTCATGATGAAGGGATGACTGGTGTGAAGAACAAGATGGGCCCGGGCTCTATCCATCTTCGTGCTGGCGACGCTCACCGTGCCATCATGTGGGCGGGGAAGGATGTTGTCGAAGAGATGGAAGGCGGACCGGTCACCGGAAATAATCCCGCAGTGATCGGGCAGAGGCGGCAGTTCTCCGAGAACAACATGGTTGGTCGCAGCTAAATCCATGGCGGCGGGTCCAAAGAAGGACCGAAACCATTTGAACTTTCGCATCCTGTCTACGATTTCAGAACCATGATTGGGTGGTGCCAGCATTACAATTCTCCCGATATTTTCCGCAGTGACATTTGGAATAGCCAGACGCAGAAGCATGCCGCCCATGGAATGGGTGACAAAGTGTACCGGTCCATGAGCGGCGGACAATACTTCCTTAAGTTCAGGAACAATATATTTTTGGCTGAGTGTTTCCAGATTGTGTTTTCTGGATGGGTAGTTGAGAAGAACTGTGCGGAATCCCTGGGATCGGAGCGCCCCGGCCATCTTTGACATGGAGCGGGGAGTCCGGGCAAGTCCGTGCAGCAGAACTACAGTCTCAGATGTAGAAAATTTCCCATCCTTCACTTCTTGGCTCAATTTCTTGATGAAATATGCTCAACCGCTGGAGCCGGTTCAGTTTATGCCATCTTTCTCCATTGGTGTTTCATCGCTCTGCTCAACAGGCGGCGTTTCTTCGGGAGCTGGCTCTAGGGCCTTCCTGATTATTCCGATCAAATCCTGAGTGTCAGCGGGAGAGAGCTTCCCATCTTTCAGGAAAATCAGTTTTCCATCCCGATCGAAACATAAGACCGCGTAGCTTCCATTTTTCTTGAGCTTCCAGGCTTTTGAAATATAGAAATCCATATCACGGGCATAGATGGTGTCCGGATAATCTTTCTGTTTGCCCTTGAGAATTTTGTTGATGATAATATTGGGTTTCCAGGTTGCTTCCATGTTGATGATGGCTATGGAACCGTACAAGTCCTTAGGGAAATTCTGGGCTTTCAGGCCTTTTTCCGTTGGAATGTTCATGTTTTTCGCATCCGGATCCACATACATCAGCGTGTAAACTTTACCCTTTATTTCGGTTGAGGACCAAGGTGTTCCATCTACGCGGCCGCCTTTTTCGCCCGAGAGCTGAACAGTTGGCGGAACTTGTCCCAGTTCAACTGCGTTTGCCGAAGGGATGGCTGCCAGTATTACCAGAATTGCCGGGATAATCCATCTTGATTTCATGATCCACTCCTTTCAGTAGAAGAATTTTCCTGATTTTATCACAGTCTTTGATTTCAGGGAAAACGGTTAAAAGCATTTTTCAAAGTTCGATTATTGTCCCAGGCTTGCCTGATATCACTTCAGATAAATCTATGCCTTTAACTATCTTTAATCTGTTAAAATTGAAAAGGTAGATGTAATAGGAGATATTATGGGACATTTGGTTGGAAAAGACATTTATAGAAAGCTTGGACAAAAACTGGACAATCTGACTGTAAGGACACCATGGAGCAACACGTTACATGAAATGTTAAAGGAACTGTATTCCGAAGTCGAAGCGGATGTTATCGTTAAAATGCCATATGGTTTAGCCTCAGCCAGAAAAATTGCGAATGTGACGGGTTATGAAGTATCTATTCTTCAACACCATCTTGATAATCTGGCGGAAAAGGGTCTGTTGGTGGATATCTGGGCTAAAGATAAATATGTTTACACAATTTCTCCAATGGTGATCGGAATTTTTGAATTTACCATGATGAGAACAGGTGACGGAGTAAATTCAGAAAAATGTGCTCACTTGTTTAAGGAGTATCTGGTTGATAGCTCGGCATTCTGGGATGCTAATTTCAGTAAAGGCCAAAAAACATCTTTAATGAGGGCAATACCCCATGAAAATACCATGGAAGATTACATGGAAGTATTGGATTATGAAAAAGCTGCTGAAATAATAGAGTCTAATTCAAAGTTTTCCATCGGTCTTTGTTCTTGCAGACATGAAAAACTCCACACAGGAGACAAGCAGTGCGATGTGCCTCTGGAAACGTGTTCATCTTTTGGGAATGGTGCTGAACACCTGATTAGACACCATCTTGCCAAAGAAGTATCAAAATCTGAAATGCTTGAAAACCTTGCCAGATCAAGAGAGATGGGACTTGTAATCAATGCAGATAATGTTCAAAATAATGTGGGCTTTATGTGTCATTGCTGTGGATGTTGTTGCAATGCTCTTCTTGGAATAACAAAACATGGGTATGAAAATGCTGTAATGACATCGTCTTATATTGCCCATGTATACGAAAACACGTGCTCAGGCTGTTCGTTGTGTGAAAGAGCATGCCCTGTTAATGCCATAAAGATGCAGCCAGCGGCAGAAGATTCGAAAAAGAACAAGGCTGTTATTGATAAATCCCTTTGCTTAGGGTGTGGAGTATGTGTTCTCAAATGCAGGCAAGATTCGATACTACTTAAAAAAAGGGAACAAAAGGTCATTCATCCTGAAGACACATTTGAGCGCGTTATTCTGCAAGCCCTGGAGCAGGGTAACCTTCAGAATTTTATTTTTTCGAATCCATCTGATTTTTCACATAAATTCATGAGAGGGTTTGTGGGCGGTTTTCTAAAGCTTTCACCTGTCAAAAGAGCCTTGATGAGTGATTCTCTGAGATCCCGGTTTCTCTCAACCATGAAGAAAAAGGCTTGAATTCCAAAATATCGGTTTCTGTATTTGTACTGTCCCTCTGTCAATCGTATCAAAGCGCGGACTTATCTACACCTTTGAGGCAATTGATCAGGACCCAGCGGTCATGGATGTGGCGGTATGTTTCGGGTGCGGGGACAGTTACAACATAGACGAAGTGTAGGTTCTGCCAGCTAAGAAGCACGCCGACCAGAAATTGCTCCTTCTCCAGTTGAAACCAGTGGCTCTCTTTTGCCGAGTCTTTTTCCATATAGCTTGTGGCGGGAATGTGCACTTTTTCCCCATGAAATCGATCCCACTTCAATTTCTGTATGCTTTCCAGCCTTGCCCACCCGGTAATCGGAAACCCTGTTTCCGGATGTTCCTTCTCGTTCCTTCGCCCCCAGACGGCGTCTATCAACCTGCCAGATTTGGTTCTGCACAAAATTCGGGCTGCCGGGTTCGGGAAAAATGTTTTTACCTCATTCATGTCACGAAACAGGGCGAGTCCTGCGCACATC
>PFTO01000205.1:16182-16324 GCA_002789615.1 Acidobacteria bacterium CG_4_9_14_3_um_filter_49_7
GTAAAAAGGTCTGGTGAGTAGCAGACCCGTGGGGCATGTGGGAAACGTGAAGCGAAGCGAAACGTTTCCCATCATGCCCACAGGAAAACGAAAAGCGGGCCATTCACCTGTTATAGTCAATGTGTAACTCATTGATAACAGG
>PFTO01000021.1 GCA_002789615.1 Acidobacteria bacterium CG_4_9_14_3_um_filter_49_7
ACTCCGCACCAGCATCGCCTTCGCTTCCGCTTTATCAAAGGCCTCCACAACCACATCACAGTCTGCAAAAACAGAAAATACATTTTCCGTATTCAGTTCAAGCCGGTGCAGCACAAACTTGAGAAAGGGATTGAAGCGGGAAATGGATTCCGACAAAGCATCAGCCTTGTACCGCCCGATGTCTGACGCGTCATAGCACTGGCGATTCAGGTTCGATGGTTCTACGACGTCGTAATCCACCAATACAAGGCGACCAACACCTGTCCGTGCCAGGGCGGTTGCAACGTGCGATCCAAGGCCGCCGAGCCCCGCAATTCCAACGCACGCGTTTTTGAAGGATTCCTGAAGCGCGGGGCTGTTCCGGGCAGTCAGCATGGACATGAATTCATCCTCGGACGGCATTACTCCACGGCGAATAAACACCACCACGTCCCCATCGCAGATCAATCCCGCTGAATCCATTGAATCCATGGGAAATCCATTCAAAATCGTGATATCCGGTGTACCTGACTCAGCCTGTCGATTCCATAATTCTGCTACAGGCAGCGACTTATCCAGAACAACCTTTCTTCCATTCACCATAATCTGAATTTTCCCGTCCATCAGCCACCACCTACCGGCACATACAGGAACAGGTGATCACCATTCTGCAACTCATAATCAAGACGTTTCTCTTCCTGATTCACAATCGGAATGATGTAGCGTTGATGATCGGAAGAAATGGAGAACGCATCCAGAAGTTGAGCAACCGTCTTTCCTGCCTCAAGCTCCATTGTCCCGCCACTCTCCACAGTGGTTAATTGTAGAAATCCGGGAAATTCCAGAATGATTTTCATTTTGACTCCCTGAATTGATTATCCCGTTCCCGTCTCTTCCAGTCAAGGGATGAAACAGAACTAAGGGATAAGTTTCTTCTGGCATTACCCCATTTTTTTGAATAGCGTCACATAACACATAGAAGTGAGAGCAAGATAGAGTGGATTTGGAATAGAAAAACCGCTTCTTTTCTGCTAAGATTGAATCATGCTAACAACAACAAAAAGGAAAAGGTGAAACCATGATGGCATAAGCTGGGCATTACCTTCATCACCCGGGCCTGTAATACACGGGACGTGTGGACTCGGGGAAAGCACCATAGCATCATGGATACAGCGAGATCGGTAAACCGGCGACATCACTATCACAAAAGGGGGAGATTCGGATACCTAAAGGCCATGATCCCGGTTGGACGAAAGGCTGAATCCGAATTCCTTCCCTTCACACTGATTGTGTACAAGGGAAAGCACAACTGGCTTTGTCATGCCTACTGCCTAATGAACAATCATTATCATCTGGTTATAGAAACGCCGGATGGAAACCTTTCAAAAGGAATGAGGCAATTAAATGGTGTTTATACCCAATCGTACAACAAAAGGCATAACAGGGTTGGTCATATTTTTCAGGGCAGATATAAAGCAATACTGGTCAGCAAGGAAAGCCATCTGCTTGAAACATACAGGTATGTAGTACTGAATCCTGTAAGGGCTAAGGCGACCGACCGGAGCTCCCGAAGAATGGAAATGGAGCAGTTATCGGAGCACAACTGGCCTTGAAAAACCACATCCTTGCCTGACCATTGACTGGATACTTGGACAATTTTCCACAAAAAGAGGATTTGCTATTAAGAAATATCGGGAATTTGTAAAAACAGGCATCGGCGATAGTACGATATGGACATCGGTAAAAGGACAGATTATACTTGGAAAAGAAGATTTTGTTGAGAAATATATAGATCATGTCAGAAAACATGAAGAAATAAAGGAGATTCCACGAAGCCAGAGATATGTAAACAGACCTATGCTTGCCCAACTATTTAAAGCTGACACGATGAAAAATAAGCTTAAAAGAAACAAGAAGATAAGAGAAGCGGTAACAAGGTTTGGCTACAGCCAAAATGTAATCTCAAATCACCTTGGAATGAATTATTCAACAATAAGCAGATTATTGAAAGATGAGGTAGAACATCAAAAGTAAAGACCTGACCCTGTTTTCTACTATATTCTTGAGCATCCGGAATTTGCCGAAAAAATACCCGATAATGCCCTTGTTGTTATGCAAGTAGAAGGCGATG
>PFTO01000012.1 GCA_002789615.1 Acidobacteria bacterium CG_4_9_14_3_um_filter_49_7
TCATTTGCAATTTCAAAGGAGCGTATTATGAAAAAAATGCTATTAATTTTACTTGTCATTTCCGGGTTGCAGGCCACAGCCGGGGAATATGTGATCGATGGCGCACACAGCCACGTTATGTTCAAGATCAAGCATATGACGATAAGTTCGGTAATGGGTCGTTTTGAAAAATTCAAAGGGTCATTTACCTTTGACCCCAAACACGTGGATCAGTCCACGGGAAATGTTACGATTGAAGTCAACAGCGTGAATACTGACGTGGGAGATCGGGACAAGCATCTGAAATCTCCCGAATTCTTTGATGTTGCCAAATATCCTGAGATGATCTTCAAGTCTACAAAGGTCGTCGTCAAGGCCAAAAACTATTTTCAACTCAAGGGCAACTTGACCCTCCATGGCGTAACCCAAGCCATTACGCTGGATGTCGAATACGGTGGGACAGCTGTCGACCCCTGGGGGAATACCCGTGTGGCTTTCAGTGCTACTGGAAAGCTCAACCGCAAGGATTACGGGTTGATGTGGAACAAGCTGCTTGAAACCGGTGGACTCCTCGTTGGCGAAGAAGTGACTATAAACATTGAAGTGGAAGCCATATTGCAGAAGTAGTCAGTCGTTAACTTGGAAGACGTGATTGTAACAAGGTAGCAGACGAGAACGTTTGTTGCAGGAGGATCCAATGGCACGAAGCATTTTTCCAGCCAGGGAACGCGGAAAGACACGAACAGACTGGCTCACGAGCCATCATTTGTTTTCATTTGGAAACTGGGACAACCCGAAGAGAAGAGGCTTTGGCTCACTGCGAGTATTCAATGAAGACAGGATTCGCCCGAAAACGGGTTTCGGGTTGCATTCTCATGACAATATGGAAATCATATCCATTGTGCTTGATGGCCAACTGGAACATCTTGACACAACCGGGAATCAGGGAGTTCTGGTTCCCGGCGACATTCAGGTGAGGTCAGCCGGATCTGGAATCCGCCATGCTGAACGGAACCCATCACACGACCGGCCTGCACGCTTTCTGCAGATCTGAATACATCCGGACAAGCCGGGATATCATCCGTCCTACCACCAGATTCATGTGGGCACTGATCCCACAAAGGGCTTCAAACCAATTGTTTCAGATGGAACAATTCCACAGACGGCTCCCATCCATGCCGACGCAACAATCAGCATTGCGTATTTGCTTCGGCATGAAACAGTCGTCTTTCCCGCATGCAAACCGCATCGCGGGTTGTTTCTGTATGTTGTTGAAGGAAAGATTACATGGTCAGATTGTGCACTCGAAAAAGGGGACTCCCTTCAATGCACAGAGATCAAAACATCTCAGTGGACGGCTGATGTTAAGCCTACAGTGGTTTTGATAGATGTCCCGATTCATTGATGCTTGCTTCTATGTTTTTTCTTTGTATCGGTATGAATAAATTGCCGGGTCATGGAAGTGGCTTATTTAGGAACCCTCCGGAAAAATGTGGATGCGGTGAGTTTGGAGCCGGTCGTTTTTTAGCGCCAAAAGGCCTTTGTCAGGGTTCAGGGGAAAGGTCCACTTTATCCAGGTCAATCATCCTGAAAGCCTTGATGACCTCAGGCAGATAGAATTGTCCCTCCATGGCGGAAAGCTCATCTCGTGTCTCCACCAGTGTTTTCTGTTCTTTGTATTTTCTGTGGGGGCTGGTCATAGCTTCGAAGGAATCGGCGAGTGAGATGATGTTGGCAGCGATTGAAATATCCCGAGTCCCTCCAGGGTAACCGCTTCCATCCATGTTTTCGTGGTGTTGGAAGACAATGCGGGCAATGTCCCGAAAATTAAGTTTTTCCAGGATATCTCTGCTGAAGGTCACATGACGAAAGACATAACTCAGCTCATAATCGCTTAATTTTCCGATTTTATTGATCAGAATCCACGGGAGCTTCAGTTTCCCGACATCATGGACATATGCCGCAAGATAGAGTGTCTGGAGGTCCAGCTGGTTCTGGACATATGGAAAGAGGGTGAGCATCTTCTTGCCAATCATGTAGGACAGGGACGCGACCCTGTGGGAGTGCTTTTTCCCTGTGTACCAGTCTTTTTCTTCCAGGAATTCGACAAATTGTTTCAACAAAGAATTTCCTTTCATGTAGAACTCGCTGACATTTTTCCTGTTTTCCGGGAATGACATGGAAAATGTCTGGGCAATATCAAGAAATACATCCATGACGTACAGTTCCATGAAAACGTCAGGGGTGTTGAAGGAGGCACGGAACGCCAGTTTTGCGTCGCTGTAAGCGCTGGAAAAATCTGAATGGTAAGAATGCAGGACCGCGCGCGCAGCATAGTAGTAGTAGCCATGTGCGGTCAGAAAATCCTGGTTGGCATTGAGCATGTGAAATGCTTTTTCCAGAGCGTCCTCAGATTTGCTGGGATATCCCATGCTTGCACAAATCAGGGCTTGCTGACAGAGATAGAAAAAACGGTGTCGTTTTTTCCCGGCCGCGTTCAAGTTCCGGGAAGAAGAGAGGGCGTTTTCAAAGATTGTTTTCCTTTTTCCCGAGCCGACTTGTTCTGTCGTAGCCAGTTCAAGAGAAGCAATGGTATGAATGTGAGTCAATCGCTGTCGAAGTTCAGGACCGGACAGGGGAAGTCTCATTGAAAAAGGACTTCCTGATTTGGTCTTTTCCAGGTAATTCAACGCTCTTCTGCTTGTGGAAACAGCCACATTGAAGTTTCTGCGTTGAAGCGCGATCATGGACTGTGTTGTCATGTTGAACACATAGCAGGGTGTAATTTCGGCACCGGATGATTTAAGTGATTCAGCGAGAAAGTGATCGGCTTCCTCATCCATACCGAGTGCGGCGAACAGGTAGGCGATCGCCGCTGTAATCAGCAGTCGGGTTTTCTTATTCAGTTTCGATTCAAAGGTTTCATGCACCTGTGTCAGAAGTTTCAAGGCGGCGAGAAGGTCACCGGTCTCGATGAAATTTCTGGTGTACTGGAAGAGTTGTTCCAGATAGCTTTCAAATTCTTCTCTTTTGGCCATGGACTGTTCGAAATGATTGACGATGGATTCAAGGATGACCGGCACCCGTTCCGAGTATAACTCGAAATTTTTTTTGGAAAGGGTCTTTATGTTGCTCAAGCGACTCAGGACAATTTTCTTCACCACCCCATTGTAAAAAATGTGAACGAAATAATCAAGGATAGTTCTTAAAATTGATAATAGTATCTTTGTTATCTGTTAGATTCGATCTCTATAGTTATATTACGATCCCCTTGAACGACGAATACGAGAGGGGACACTGGAAAGCTCAAGAAAATTGCCAGTGCATGAGGGCACAGGGACGGACGGTCAATTCACTGTTTTTACTTAACCATAAGCTCAATACCGTCAACCATCGTCCACTTTTTTTCCTTGCCTGAGCGGCTAAATCTCCTAAAATACCAGATATAGATAAACCAATAGGGAGGATTGAGATGGTGAATAGCATACCGGATACAGGGACAATGGCCCCGGGATTTTCATTGATGAATGCGGATGAGCATCTGGTTGAATTGACAGATTTCAGGGGGAAATGGCTCGTCCTGTATTTCTATCCAAAGGACAACACACCGGGATGCACCATAGAGGCGCTGGACTTTACCACCCTGAAAGGGGAGTTTGAACAGGCCGGGGCGGTGATTGCAGGTGTGAGCCCGGATGCAAGCACGAAGCACCGCAGCTTTATCGGGAAGAAAAATCTGACGATTGAGTTGCTCAGTGACCCGGAGCATCAGGCGCTGGAGGCTTACGGGGTATGGCAGTTGAAAAAGAACTATGGCAGGGAATACTATGGTGTTGTGCGCAGCACTTTTCTCATTGATCCTGAGGGAAACATAGAAAATACATGGACAAATGTTCAGGTGAAGGGGCATGCAGAGGCGGTTCTGGAAGCGCTCTCCAGAGCCAAAACAGAGAACAGGAGGGTATGATGGCTGAAAATTTTGAGATTGTGGAACGGGTGGGAGTGTCTTCGGTAAGTATCAGCGATGCGATAAAGTCCGCTGTTTTCGGGGCAAGGAAGGAACGTCCGGTAGCATGGTTCGAAGTGATCCAGCAACGGGGACGTGTGGCTGACAATGGTGATCTGGAATATCAGGTGACGGTCAAGGTGGGGCGGAAGCTGGGATAGCGAATAAGGCTGGAAAGAAAGTCATTGAACCGCAGACGTGAATCGGAGATCACAACGGACACGGGAACTGATTCCAGTTTGGGCTGTCGAATAAATATTGAATCTCTTCTATTCGTTATTTTTCTGCTTATTCTTTCCATTTTCAGTCTTGCCGGTGGAAAACCGCTGTTTCAGAGTCTGGTCCGGATGCGGTTGACACTCGGCACGTTGTTCATATTGCCCTTTTTTGTTTTCATTGTAATTGTCTTAAGGAAATGGCGTCGCCTCAGGAAGATGGTGGTGGAATGGTGGGTAATAATCGGCGTGCTGGCGGGGTATGAGAGTCTGAAAGATCTCCACGCGAACTGGATTACTCACTTACTGAGGATTGCCCCGAAAGACGGGGCCATGAAAGCCATTGACAGTTTTCTGTTCACAAAGCCTTTGCCCCTTCTCATGCAGAACTGGTCTGATCAGCTATTCATTGACACGATGTGGATATTTTATATCTGGGTTTACTACCTGTTTCCTGTTTGCCTGATGGGGTATTTGTATTTTGTGGTTGGAGATGAATCAGAATTCCGTCGCTTGAGAAGGGGCCTGGTAATCGTGTTGCTGGGGGGATACATCGGGTACATTCTCGTCCCGGTGGCGGGACCTCTTTTTACGATAGGGGCGCAGTTCACTCAACCGATCCTAACCAAGCCGGTATTGAAGAAACTGGTTTTTGATACACTCCGATACAATTGGGACTGTTTCCCGAGCCTGCACACAGCGGTTCCCTGGCTGTTTACTTTTCTGCTCTGGCGAAGAGGCAGCTGGTGTCTGCGTTCTCTCTGCCTGATTGCGGCTGCAGGCGTGACCTTGTCAACTGTGGTTCTGCGGTTTCATTACGGGATTGATCTTATCGCCGGTCTGGTATGGGCAGCTTCAGTTGCGGTTCTTATCGGGAAAACAGAACGGTATTCATGGCAGGTGCGAGTCCCGAAACTTTTTGAAAAAAGGATCAATGGCGGTTAACGTTGAGTTCAATTTCCCTCCCCTTTTCCCTGAACTGGAACCCTGAAAGAACTGTGATCTTTCCAGTGCTTTTGCCTGTAGAAAATATTTTTTAGTGTTATAATCCAACTGTCACTGCTTATTGAGGAGGACATATGGCAAAAGTAAAAGGTGCAGTTGTCATCAACACTGAGAACTGCAAGGGGTGCGGTTTGTGCATTTATGCCTGCCCGACAGATACGTTGGGCTTTTCTAAAGAAATCAATTCAAAGGGGTTTAACTACTCCGAAATGGTGCAGGACGAATGCATTGCCTGCGTGAGTTGCGCTCTGGTGTGCCCGGACGCCGTAATTACGGTTTACCGGATGAAAAAGGACAAAGCGGTTTAGGAGGATGGTGAAGTGAGTGAAATGCTGTTGATGAAAGGAAACGAAGCGATGGCAGAAGCCGCTATCCGAGCAGGGAGTGAGGGATATTTTGCTTATCCCATTACACCGCAGTCTGAAGTGGCGGAATACATGGCCCGTGAAGCGCCGAAACATGGAACTGTTTTTCTGCAGGCGGAGTCGGAACTGGCCGCAATTAATATGCTCTACGGTGCGGCAGGAGCAGGATTTAAAGTATGGACATCCTCATCTTCTCCCGGCATCTCGTTGATGCAGGAAGGGATTTCATATATTGCCGGGGCAATGCTGCCCTGCGTGATTGTCAATGTTAACCGGGGTGGTCCCGGACTGGGAACCATTCAGCCCTCCCAGGGTGATTACTTCCAGACAGTAAAGGGTGGCGGTCATGGTGACTACAGATTAATTACGCTGGCACCATCCACGGTTCAGGAAATTGCTGACTACATGAGTCTTGCTTTTGACCTTGCGTGGAAGTACCGGAACCCGGCTATGATTCTCATGGACGGCGCATTGGGTCAGATGATGGAAAAAGTCCAATTCAAGCCGTACACGGATCCGGGCAGAGATTTCTCCTGGTCCACCCGCGGTAAAAAGGAAGATCGGGAAAGCAATTTCATTACCTCTTTGTTTATCAAGCCTGAAGAAATGGAGCAGGTGAACCTCCAGCTCCAGAGAACATACCGTGAAATTGAGAAAAACGAAGTCCGCTATGAGACCTATGAAATAGACGATGCCGATCTGGTATTTGTGGCTTATGGATTGTCCGCGAGAATCGCCAGCAAAGTCATGCATATCTTGCGGAATAAGGGACTGAAAGTCGGGCTGGTGAAACCGGTCACACTGTGGCCCTACCCATACAAGATCCTGCATGACCTGGCAGACCGTGTGAAAGGATTCTTCGTGATGGAGCTGAACGCAGGCCAGATGGTGGAAGATGTCCGTCTGGGCGTCAACGGCAAGAAGGAAGTGGGTTTTTACGGCAGAATGGGCGGTATGATCTACTCACCGGAAGAAGTTGCGGAAAAGGTCGAAGCCTTTGCCCGTAAAATCGGGATGTAAGGAGAAAGAAATGGGTATTACAGTTTCCCTTGAGAATATGGACAAGATTTACGAAAGACCAAAAACACTGAAAGACCAGGTCATGCACTACTGTCCCGGCTGTGGTCATGGTGTGGCCCATCGCCTTGTGATGGAAATTGTGGCAGAGTTGGGCATTCAGGAAAAAACGATTGGCATTGCACCGGTAGGCTGTTCGGTCTTTGCCTACTATTACATGGATATTGATATGCAGGAAGCTGCACATGGCCGGGCCTGTGCAGTGGCCACGGGAGTCAAGCGAATGATGCCGGACCACTATGTTTTTACCTATCAGGGCGACGGCGATCTAGCGGCTATCGGAACCAACGAAACCATCCACGCTTGTAACCGGGGTGAAAACATCACAATCGTTTTCGTCAACAATGCCGTTTACGGTATGACTGGTGGCCAGATGGCCCCAACAACATTGATTGGTCAGATTACCACCACGTGTCCGTCTGGCCGGGAACAGGTGGCAAACGGCTATCCCATCCGGATGTCAGAACTGGTGGCTCAGTTGCCGGGCACCACTTATGTGGAAAGGGTTGCAGTCAATACTCCGGCACGGGTCCGGAAGGCGAAAAAGGCGCTGACAAAAGCATTCAAGAGCCAGGAACTGAAGAAAGGCACATCCTTTATTGAGATCGTATCAAATTGCCCGTCCAACTGGAAAATGACACCGGTGGAATCCAATAAATGGCTGGATGAGAACATGTTGCCGTACTACCCTCTTGGCCTGTACAAAGATGAAATCAGTGGAGAGTGAGACATGTTAGAAGAAATTGTATTTGCGGGATTCGGCGGTCAGGGCGTTCTATCCATGGGCCAGATCATCGCTTACTCCGGCATGATTGAAAACCGTGAGGTGTGCTGGATGCCATCCTATGGCCCGGAAATGCGTGGCGGAACTGCCAATTGCATTGTATCTTTGTCCGATGAACCGATTTCATCCCCGATTCTGGCTCTTTTTGATACGGTAGTGGCGTTGAATCAGCCTTCCTTTGAAAAATTTGAGCCGGAAGTGAAGTCCGGGGGTGTTTTGATTTATGATGCAACAAACATCAAGATTAAGTCAAGTCGTACTGACATCGAAGTGCTGGCAATCCCAGGGAGTGAAAAGGCAAATGAACTGGGTAACCCCCGGATGATGGGGATGATTTTGCTGGGTGCCTACCTTGCAAAAAAACCTGTTCTTAAAACAGAAAGCATTCTGGCGGCACTGAAAAAGGTATTGCCTGAACGATATCATCACATGATTCCATTGAACCAGAAGGCACTGGAAACCGGCGCATCTTTTGTTAATTAACGATGAATTTGCCCCCTCTTTCGGGAGGGGGTGCTTCTTTTGTATATGATGAAAAAAATAGCAATTATCCTTTTTTGTGTTCTGACAATTCCGACTGTGGCAGTAGCGGGAAATCGTCCACAGCAACTTTTGGGGAAGATGTTTCATGCTGTGGAACAGAATGTTTTTGCCACAGGCTACCGGAACCAGAAACAGATGACGGTTTCCGGTAACGTTGCGGTCACAACTCCCCCATCCACCGTTTCACGTAAACTGCAGATGATCAACACGAATCTGAGTTTTTCATTCGGCATGGCCGGAATTGTGCTTCCTGACGGTAGATGTAAGCTGGATTTTTCCGGAGATATGGGGGATGTCACAATGGCGAAGACAGCTCGCCGGGAAATTCTCTATTCTACGGATTTCAATGCATATTCTGTAACGAACAAGAGTACAATGTCACATGCGTTAAATTTTCACACCTACTTTATCAGGAAATTGAACAACATAAGTTCGGACTTCATGACCTCCGGGAGATGGAGTTTCCAGCTTGGTCACGAGGTCGTCTACGGGGCGGATAAGTGCTACGTTGTTACAGTGGCAACTGAGTTCAAAGAAGGGACACGGCGTAAAGCCAGGGCCCGTGTGCAAAACCTTGACGACCTGATCACATTCTGGAAACGGGGCAAAATCAGCTTCACAATCCGAAAAAAAGACTTCATGCCGGTACGGATTGTATATGAAAATCCGGAAGAGAATATAAATTCTGAAATCACATTCGCTTATGACGGCAAAACTCACCTTCCCCTTCGCCTCGATGTCAGCGGAAACGCGGCTGGTGTGGCCGGTAGCGGACAAGCGTCCATCTCCTATTCACCCACCGGTGAATTCAGTAGTGTTTCCCTCCAGTTCGACAATGCGCTGGGCCAGTCTGTTTCCCTGGACCTGAACTTGGAATTTTCAGGAACCGCTGGCATGTCCATCCTTGGTTTTCTGCCACCTATGGATGCCCAGCGTATGGCAAAGCAGAACCTCAAACTTCTCATGCTCACCAACATCGCCGGCTCCCTGCTTCGAATGCAGCAGGCCGGTATTAACATCAAGACCATCAAATTCTGATTTTCCCGCCTTTTAACCCGAGAAACGTGAAAGTTCTTGTGGGCGAGGGAGGGAAAGAAGCAAACCTTGGACTAAGCCAATTCCCTGATTCTTCTTCCACTTACATATATGCGCACTCTCCGGTTCGCTGCAACGAACAGGAGAGTGGCCAGAAACTGACTGCATGCCGTCAGAAACTGTTGATTCCCTGGATGCCTCTGTATGCGATAAGTGGCTGTAAAATAAGTATGTAAGATTTATTCCCTTTGCTGGCACAAGTCTTGCTAATATAGAAGTGCGAATACTGAACGGGGGTAAGCAAGATGCGAACTAGAAGATGCCTGATCATAATAATTGGTTTCTGGATTGGATTGGCAGGTCCGAATGCCGTGGCACAATCAGCAGTGGCCAAAACTCCTTCCTTCTCTACACATTCCGGTTCGACGACTGTTCTCGCCGAATCCAGCAAAGACACTACTGCTATCCTTGTAGAGGAAGCTCTCCGGAACAATCCTGGACTCAAGGCTCAAATGGACCGGGTGCGGGCCGCTGAGAAACGACCGTCGCAGGCCGACGTACTGCCCGATCCAACAGCGGATATACAATTCATGATGCTTCCCATCAACGGCGGACTCAATGCCAGCGACGCTCTCACGAAGGGTGTGTCCATCGGTGTCACTCAGCATCTTCCGTATCCGGGAAAGCTGAAGCTGAGAAAGCAGAAGGCCGAACGTGAGGCTGATGCGGCCAGAATCCAACTGATTGCTATGGAGAGCAGTTTGAAAGGAAAAGTTGAATCAGCTTCCTACCAGTACGCCCTGTACGTTCATCTCCTTGGTATCAACGACAAAATCCAGGATGCTTTGAAAGCTGCAGCCAAAGGTGCCTCAGCCATTTACGCATCGGGCAAAGGCAACCAGGCCGACGTGCTTATCGCCCAGACCGCACTGACAAAGTCGAAAACAGACAGAATTACCCTGGAAAATCAACTGGAAATTGCCCGTGCCCGT
>PFTO01000129.1 GCA_002789615.1 Acidobacteria bacterium CG_4_9_14_3_um_filter_49_7
TTTCTCCCCTTACTCTTCGCACGGTGCCTGTTGATGAATCCCAGGAATAAACAACTCCCCCCGCCACAGCGTACGGTTGGTCTTCCAGGATCGTGAAGAAATGAATCTTAGCCGTCTCTTTTGTTACAACAAAATCTTTTTCATGGAAATCCAATACCAGGGCACCTGAAACCTGGCGCAGATTGAATCGAAATTCACCCAGTGTTTTAATTGAAAAGGAAAGGCTCTGGATCACAGGCTCCCTGCCCGGTATCTTCACGGATATCTCCGCTTCCATCCTACCTCTTTTCCACGCACTGATCAGTGACAGGGCGCCTTCGCCTTTAAAGCGAAGTTCAACCACATTGTCTGCACTGTCATTCCAGAACCGAACATGTTGTCGAATCAGGACTTCGTCATTTTTGTCCTTTGGAATGACATTTACCGTTTTCGTCAATGGCACCACCCGGTACCCAGCTCCGTTCTGAAGGAGAATCTGAATCTCCTTCCCTTCCAGCCAGATATCTGCCACACCGGAATGCTGAAGCGGCACCGTCACCACACTTTCCATGGTTGCCCTGTCTATAAACTGCAAAGAATTTCTTTCCCTGAGTACAATCCATTTCCCGACAGCCCAGACAGCCCCCATGCCATCAAATTCTATCCTCTTTTCTGTCAAGAGAAAAGCTCCTGAAAATGGTCTCCTGACTTCGGACTCCAGGTTCAGAAGGTAAGGAATTTCCTCCGGAACCAGTAATATGCCTTGTTTTATCAGTGCAAGATGGGCTGCTTCCTGAATCATAGAAAGATAAGGGGAGATTTTTGAAATACTCACCTCATGACGATGGAGTTTTTCATCCAGCCACACAATCGAGTCTTCTTTTAAGAATGCAACACACGATCCGTCCTCAATGTCTGCTGCTATCACATTGCTTTCCCGCAGCAACTCTTTCCCACTCAAGCCCGCCAGAAAGACATCTCTTCCATCTGCAATGAGAAATGCAGGCCGATCCTTCAGCATTCCCCCGCACAGAAGTCTCCTCTCAGCTGCCGCCGGGACCAGGGCCAAAAGAAACAGCAATGCGATTTCCACTTTTCTCATTATAAAAAACTCCATGTCCAATACCTCGTATGAGGGTATAATCGTAGCCAAATTTCCCACTCTTCAGTTCTCTGAATTTTCCACTGAAGGGTTCTATCATGAAAACATCTCCATTTTTACATTGCACAATTATCAACAGGCCACCGTCGCCACTCTCCACGAAAAAAAGATGGCGCCGTTTGTCTCCGACATCAAAATTTCGGGTGATCTCTTTTCCACTTCCTGGATCTACAATTCTCAGTCTGACCTTGTCCCGCCCCATGATCGCCGAAAAAATCGAAGCCTTAACGTACTCAAACACAACTTTCCCAGATGCGTCTATACCCGGATTTTTCAGAATCCCGCTGAATTCCTTGTCCAACAGATGCTTCCCGCTTCCAGTAGAAAATGAGATCACACGGGTCCTGAAAGACCCGAGGTCTCCCTGAGTAACTTTGAACAAAATCAGGTTTGCAAACCGCGATCCGGTAAGTAGAGTTGAATCAATCAAATCTTTCTCGGGAATGGCCATTATGTCCTTCCATGCTCCTGTCTCGAGCCGGTGCAAATGCCCTGAGTCCAGGGACCAGAGCGATCCGCCTTTCTCTGCCATTTCAGGAATGGGTGTTCCCATTCCCGCATCTGCTCTTGGTTTCATCTGCCAGTGATAGGCCAGAAGTGTTTTCGATTGTTTCTCCAAGTTCAAAACCAAAAAACCGGTACGAATGGGCAGGTACAAATTCCCATCATGAACCATGTTCTGAATCGACGCTGCTGAAGAGGGAACAGGCAGCACAGAGTCTGGAATTGTCACCCGCCAATCGGAATCAGAGCATGTAATTTCACCTTTACTTAAACGGAACAACGACTTCTTGCAGGCAAAATAGTAAGCAACTTCCAATTTTTTCCACTTTTTGACTTTAAATACCTCTGAACCCTTCCACACCTCAGCACTGTCCGCGTTATATAGATAATCGCAACGTTCCCCTCTCAGGATAATGGAGGATCCGGCCCAGACGGGCAGATAAATATCTTGGCAAAACAGTAATAAGAAAATGGAAAGGAATTGTTTCATTGTGATACTCCCGGAGAAATCCACCTGGCTGCTGCCACTCTTACATTAGTGGCGGGTCTTTCGGTGTGAATTCCCCTTTAAAGATGCCGCTCGATAACAAACCGGTCTCGTGTTGTAATGCACCAACGAGAAATGGGAGGGCATCATCAGTGCATTCTCCGAATATCCCACAAAAAGAAAACCATTTGGATTTAGCACCCGGCTCAAATCTTCCAGTGCCTTCCTGCGGGAGGCCTCAGCAAAGTAAATCAAGACATTTCGGCAGAACACAACGTCCATTTTACCAAAACTGAGATATCTCGTTCCGTTTGCCAGGTTGAAAAAGCGGTATGTCACCATGTTGCGAACATCTCGATTCACTCTAAACCCATCACCGTGGGGTGTCATATACCGATCTCGTAAATCATCGGGAAGACGCTGTGCAGACATGGCCGAATAGATACCCCGTTCCGCTGTATTCATCGCACTCCTATTAATATCCGTTGCCATGATTTCAATCCTTAAATCTGCCGGAAACGAGGAAGCCCCTTCCAGAGCCAGCATTGCCAGCGTATAAGGCTCTTCACCCGTGGCACACCCGGCGCTCCATATTTTCAACGTTCTGCTTCCAGATGAAAATTTTTCAGCGACAACTCCCGGGAGAACGAGGTTCCGAAACGCCTGCATTTGAGGTACGTTTCGGTAGAAACTGGTTTCAGTGGTTGTGACAGTATTAAATATTTCTTGAATTTCTGTTGTGTCACTACCGGATTGTTGAACATCCATAAAATATTGAGAAAACGATCGGGAACCAAGCTCCTTCAAACGCCTGCCCAATTTATGTTCGAGGTAAAATTTCTTCGAATCTTCAAAATACATCCCGCAACGGTGATAGATATAATCTCTTAAAATTCTGAATTCCTCATCTGTAAGTCCCGGAGCTCCTGCAATGCTCAAGTTCATGGATGGATTATAACTGATACAATTGGAATAAGAAACAACAAAAAATTCTTTTTCCTCAAGTCGAAAAGCTCAATGTTCCGTTTTTCGACATTATGACCAAATAGAACTATTTTCCAGTTATATTTTTGATGCTGGGCGTGGTACAATTACTTGATTAGAAAACATGCGGGGTAATTTATGGCCAACATTATGACAGTTCTGAATATGCTCGAAGAAATTGAAATATCAATGAAAAATCTGTACCAGTGGGTCTCAGAAGAATTTTCCGACGATCTTGATTTATCCCGCACTTTTCAACGAATGAGCCGGGAAGAAGAAACGCACGCCGGGATGGTCAGATACCAGAAACGCCTGATCCGCCAGAATCCAGACAGTTTTGACAAGGTATCAATTGACCTCTCTGGGCTGCGGGAATTTCTAGATTTTATTTCTTCAATCCGGAAAAATAGCCCGGGTCTAACAGAGGAAGGTGCACTGAAACTTGCCATTCAACTTGAAGGAATGGATGAAGAACGGATGTATCGCCATACGATAGTCGAAAGCTGCCCTGAACTGAAGGAACTGATTCATGGCCTTACTCAAAGTGACGAGCAACACTGCGTTTTCCTCAAAGACTTCGCCAAACGATACCTGGCCTCTGAAGTCGGGAATAGCGGTGAATAGTCGGCAGGCAGTGAAAATAGGGAAAGATCAGAGCCGTTTCTCTTTATTTTAATATCATCCTTCTTTTCTTACCATTAAGCCTTGATGTCTTTGTGTTAAGTTCCCCTCTTTTCCTACCCTGCGCCCCTCTGATGCGAAGCATCGCTTCCCAGACCCGCTCAAACTCGCCCCCCTCTCAATCTGTAGCTCATTCCAGCGCTTCTCTCACACAGTCCCTTGCGCAAGCTGTTGGAATATGTTAGTGTTGGTTACTTTTGAGAGAGAGGAAAGGCTGAAAAACTCATGAATTTGAAAGAAAAACTATCTGCTCCTCATTTCTGGGCATTCACAACCTATTTCACAGAAGGATTTCCATTCACTCTCTTTCGAACAGTCTCCTCGGTCTTTTTCAGAGATATGGGTGTTTCACTGGAAGGCGTGGGCCTGACCTCACTGCTTGGCATTCCATGGATTATCAAATTTCTCTGGAGCCCCGCACTGGATCGCTACGCCACCAAGCGAAAATGGGTACTGGCCATGCAGGCAGTTCTTGTTGTCATTATGTTGATCATTGCCGTTATGGCATCCACATCGCTGGCCGTGCCCGCCATTGCCGCACTGTTTTTCACAGGTGCTGTCATTTCCGCGACCCATGATATCGCAATCGACGGATATTATATGGAGGCCCTGGACTTTGACGGGCAGGCAAAGTTCGTCGGCTACAGGGTAATGGCTTATCGAATCGCCATGATGACAGGAACCGGTGTCGTTGTAACACTTGGTACTACACTTGGATGGATCATTGCTTTTTCCTGTGCTGCCGTAGTTTTTGCGCTCTTCTTTATGTACCATCTGTTTTTTCTTCCGGAACCGCAGATAAAAACCGTCGGATTCAGTCAGCTGTTCCATGTGCTTCTCAGGGTGAAGGCTCTCGTGATCGGGACAATCTTTGCCGGTATGATCCTTTTCGTAAAGTGGGTCATCCACACCCCATTCACTCAGAATCTTGCCGCCAGACTACCAGCCCTTCACAAACTCGGTTTTGCTCAGTGGGCCGGAATTTTACTCCTCCTTGGACTACTCATCCTGGCTCTGTTTCGACACTCAATCCGCAGAAAACTGGAGGGTTCCCGGGATTCCAACTATGCCGCCGCGTTTCTCACCTTCATTGACCGGGATAATGCCGGTATCATGTTGACATTCATCATCACCCTCAGGGCCGGGGAATGGATGCTGACAACCATGGTTGCCCCGTTCATGGTTGATGTTGGCATCAAGGTACACTATGGGTGGATTACTGCCACGGTGGGACTTCCCGCGTCCATTATCGGTGCCATGTTGGGTGGTTGGCTGATTTCACGGTACTCCTTGAAACGGACAATCTGGCCCTTGATCGTCATTCAAAACCTGACAAATATTCTCTATATGTTTCTCGCTTTTCACTTGCAATCCTGTGTTCAGTTGAACACAGGTGCCGCTCACCCCACGGCAATCGGTAGCTTCAACCTGCTTCTGGTCGCCTCAGTCCATGGATTCGAGCAATTCTCCGGTGGACTGGGAACGGCCGTATTGATGACCTATCTGATGAAAATCTGCCTCAAGGAACATAAGGCAGCACACTATGCCATTGGCTCCGGGTTGATGAGTCTCAGCGGCCTCTTCACAGGCATGTCCAGCGGTTTTCTGGCGGATTGGCTGGGGTATGGATGGATGTTTGGCATGAGTTTCGTGGTGGCAATCCCCGCCATGCTGGTTATCCCATTCCTCCCCAATCTGGATGCGCCGACTTCACCGTCCGCATTGGATGGTGAATAATTCAGAAAGGAACAAAAAGGAGAATTGGCCTTCCCTGTCTGATATCACCGGGAACGGTAACCGAAGCAGAGAACCGCGGAGTTGAACCACAGCGCTAAAGCCGAATTAAGAGCCCCCGTAGAATTGAATCAGCGCCTGGACAAACGCCCGGGCATATTTCTCACGGAATTTCGGATCCCGAACGTTTTCTGCGTCGCCCTTATTCTTCAGGTTTGCCACTTCAATGAGGCAGCGCAGGGGGGGCTTACTGTACCTGATCACCGCCGGCACAAAGGGCCGGGACCGCCTGGAACGAAAAATGTACGATCGAATGGGCTGTTCCTGGTGAACCGGAATCCCTTTCGTCTTGAGTTGACTGATGATCACACGGGCAAATTTTCGAGATAACCCCTCGGAAACTTGAACGTCCTTTCGCCGATATTTATACTGCGGATGGGAACGGTATTCAAGGTAGGGGGCATAGCTTTTACCTCTCATCCTGATGCTGGACTTAAACAGATTTCGCGCCGCAGAAGGAATATATACCATTGATCCCGTTACTTTGTGGTAGAGGGCATCTGCATGAAAACTGACGAAAACAATATTTGTTCCGGATACACCGGTTTTCTTCAGCCGTTCATACTCGTAGTTCGCCAGATACCATCGAAGATGAACCCCCACACTGGTTACGTATCTTGAATTCAACGGAAACATCGGGGTGGTGCGAAGGAATTCGTCATGATCCATTTTCAAATTCTCCGACTCTATGGGCGTATATCGGCGGCTCTTATCAAAGGTGGTGGGAATCACATGCCCTTTTGTTTCAGTTTCTATTATTCGCTTGATTCTGCAGATGATGTCATATATGTAATCATCTTCCCAGGCTCTGTTATAGTAAGCACCGCTATCCCTCCCTCCATGGCCGGAATCAAGAACCAGGTAAACTCCTTTCAAATGCATCACTTTCCCGATATGAGTTTCCTGGGCCGCTTTTTCGGTTTCCTTCAATTCTGCCTCATATTCCTTGAATCCTTTTGAGGTTTTCGGAAGAAATTCCGGAAGCAGATATTCCATCGGAATTTTCACCGCATAGCCGACTTTCATGTCCGTGACATCCCGGATTTTGTTCCGTTTTACAATGACCCGAACCAGTTCATGGACTGAATCAGCATCTAGACGGCCGGTGAACCGCACCACGACTGAAGAATACAACGCCTCTCCTTTTTCCAGCTGGTACACCGCGTATTCCCCGTCCTGATCCTTTCCGTAGGTCAGGTGAAACTGTTCCGCCTCCAGACTCAGCCCCAATTCTGCGGGATTCCCCAACGTCGCGGAAACCGGTGCAAGGGTCACAGGTTTTGATTCCGCCTTCGCTAACGGCTGAAACGCCGGAAGCAACAACTCTTTGGGTATTGATATCCAGGTTCCCCATTTCAGTGTTGAGGATCTCAGTCGGTTCGCCCTCATGATTGCCCGATAATTGGCCCCATTACCGGTAAACCATTCAGAAAGCCGCCAGAACGTTTCCGCTCCCCGATAACTGACCTTGTGATGGTAGGCACCCTTTTCGAAGGAGTCCTTCGGAAAAACACCCTTTATGAGGATGGCTGTTGATCGGGAATTGAGATGGGTATATGAAATTGTGATCTTCTTTGTTGGAAAATAGCGACGAAGTCTAGTTGCGCCATTTACGGTTAGCCAGTGGGAAGCCTCAGAACGGCTGATTGTACCCTTTACGGCAACGAGCTGCAATCGAATCCCCCTGGATCTGGAAATCAGGGCATAGGCCCGAACATCACCCTTCTGTTCCACAAAACGTGTTGAAGCTGAAACAAAAACGGGCAAAAGCAGAAAAATTATCAGGAAGGTTCTTCTAAAAGCCATTGATTTATTTCTTTCACCTGTGCCCCCCATTTTTCCGCGTCCAGACGCAGGGAAGCAAATTGGTTGAACAACAATTCCAGCATTCGATAGATCTGAGAAAGGTGAAAAATGCGCTGCTCCATTTTCAATTCGGCCTCACTCAATGGAACAACCGGCATTTTTACACCCCGGAGCTCCATCAGTTTGGTATCCATGACAAAGATGTATTCGTCTCCCCCAGTAACGAGTCTTACACGCATTCGTGTGGGGAGTTTTCCATTTCTGAGAGAGCTTCTGGCCTCCTGGGAAATCGAAGGAACACCCTTTCTCAGATCTGTCTGTCGTACATCCCCCTCCCCCTCCAGCTTCAACTGGTCTTCCACTCGGAACGACACATATTCCCCACCCAGCTCAAAACTTCCCGCCTTCATCTCGGACTGAACCAACAGCCAGAGAAAAAACTCTCTGAAAATAAATTCCGGTATTACGAAATCAGATATCATGGAAACAACTCTCCTCAGCATTGGCCAGAGCCTGAAGCTTTGAATCCTCTTTCAATGTCAGGTAGGCAAAAGCAGTAGGGTCAATGTGCACAGGAAGGATGTCAAATGTCTTTTCGAACAGGGAAAGAAACAATCCGCTGCTCCGATGACTGGCTGTGTTCAGATACAAGGTGGAATGTGGCAGGTCAATAACACCCTCGATGATCCGTGGTTCCGGCAATGCCTTTGTCAACAATTCCTGGTGAATGTCTTCCTTCAGTTTTTTCAGTTCCTGCTTGCCCGTGGTAAGTGATGATCCGGAGTCCAGAAATTGATGTACCTTACTTTCAAGGAGCAGCCTGGAAACTGTCTTTTTATCAATCCGCATGGCGAGGAATAAATTGCTGTCCAGGAAGGTATCTTCCACTTTCAATGCGGGGTCATAGGAACGGAATGGGGATACCCAGCCCACAGCTTCCTCTACCGCAGCACTCTCTATGGAGCGAAACTGATAGCGAAGTAACTTTTCTACAACAGTGTCCCTGTTTTTTGAAAAAACATCCTGATTTTCAATGAAATACCGTTTTATACCAAGTGAACCCTTCAAGAATCCCATAGCGCTATTCTATCAGATGAAACCAAGAATTTCCCGGGCAATTTTGGTATATGTACCATCCCTTTCGTACAAAACGACAAGTTCCTCCGAAGTCGCCTTTCTTCCGGTGCCAAACCTGACCAACATCAGGGATGCCTCTTTTTCGGGGAAAGAATGAACGGGAAGCAGGTGGGTCACAACCAGTCCGGCCATCTTTCCATACTCCTCCCACTGATCGTAGTTTCCACACGGCAGGACAAGACATAATCCCGAATTCTCGCTTGACCTCATTCGAAGAAAAGTGGCAAAAAGATCGGATGGCGACAGAAAAAACCAGTTCCTGGCCAATGCACGCTGACGATTCGCTGAAATGCGCCCGGACTTCGGATTTCGAAACGGCGGATTGCACACCACAAGGTTCGGCTTCAAGGATGGTGTTGAAAACCGGACATCTTCACAACGAACGATAAACTCCCGTCCCGGCATTGGATTATGCCCAATGTTCAGGGTTGCATACCGACAAAGTTCCGGTTGTAGCTCAAAGAGTTCAAATTTCCTGAAACTCGGAGATTTTGCCGCCATTAAGAGCGGGATAATCCCACTTCCACTTCCAAAATCAGCTACTTTCTTGCAGGGGAAACGAGACGCAAAAAAAGCCAGCAAAAAGGCATCAATGGAATATCGATATCCTTTCGCCGGCTGTTCCAGTTTCAAACCAAAAGCAGCAGTTGATTCTACCGTAGAATCATAGGTGTCGTGCAACTCTCAACCGTACGGAAGCACGGGTAAATGCCATTCTTGCCCGTTGAACATCTGTGTCATCATCCGGGTGAAGCAGCATCTGTTCCGCGCGATTCAGGGCGTCTTGTGCCCGTTTTGCGTCAATTTCTTCCGGCAATTCAGCTGTCCGGACCAGCACGGTGACTCTGTCCGGGAGGACCTCAACAAAACCACCCGAAACAACAACCCGCTTACGGGTACCGCTCACCAGGGTACAACTCAACTCTCCCACACCCAGTTTGGCAATGAGTGGAGTGTGCAAAGGAAGTGCCTGCATCTCTCCCTTTCCCGCCGGAATGGTGACTTCCCTCACCTTTTCATCAAAAAGGCTCCTGTCCGGACTGACCAGAGCAAAAGCAATACTGTCACTCATCTATCACCCCTTGGCCATCTGCTCAGCCTTTTCGACCGCCTCCTCAATGGTTCCCACCATGTAGAAGGCCTGCTCCGGCAAATCATCATATTTTCCTTTAACCAGCTCCTTAAAGCTTCGGATGGTATCTTCCAGTTTTACATATTTGCCCGGAATCCCGGTGAACTGTTCTGCCACATGGAATGGCTGGGAAAGGAATTTCTGGATTTTACGGGCCCGATATACGCTAATTCTGTCTTCTTCAGACAACTCATCAATACCGAGAATTGCGATGATATCCTGAAGTTCCTTGTAACGCTGAAGGATGAGCTGGACTGAACGGGCAGTCTGGTAATGCTCCTCTCCAAGAATCATCGGGTCAAGGATTCTTGATGTGGAGTCCAGCGGGTCCACAGCCGGGTAAATTCCAAGCTCTGAAATTTGACGGGACAAGTTCGTGGTGGCATCCAGGTGAGCAAAAGTCGTGGCCGGAGCCGGGTCTGTATAGTCATCCGCCGGAACATAAATAGCCTGAACCGACGTAATGGAACCATTGCTGGTGGAAGTGAT
>PFTO01000095.1 GCA_002789615.1 Acidobacteria bacterium CG_4_9_14_3_um_filter_49_7
AGGCGAACCTTGAATCGTCCGTCCTGCGGGATTCGTTTTTCAGCAATGTCCAGTTCCGTCATTACTTTGATTCGGGAAATAATGGAAGAATGATGTTTCTTATCAATCTTATCCATCGCCTGATAGAGGACTCCGTCAATCCGATACTTGATATCCACCGCGTCTTCCCCGGTTTCCACGTGAATATCACTTGCCCTTTTCTGTATCGCATTAAAAATCATGGTGTCAATCAGCTTCACGATTGGGCTCTTTTCTTTTGCAGCAGCATCAAGAGACAGGATGTCCTCACCGTCTTCCCTTTCCTTGACGACCTGAATTCTCAGGTCAGAAGTAGCTTCTTCCAGTGCCCGCTGAGAGGATTCGCTTTTCTTCAAAATTTCCCGAATTTTATCTTCGTCCCCAAGCTGGTGAAGGATGCGTTTGTTAAGGCGCAATTCCAGTTCATCCAGTTCTTTGAGTGTAAAAGAAGGACCGACAGCGATGTGCAGTAAATCCCCCTCCTCCCGCAATGGAATAAAAACATAGCGAAACATCAAATCTACGGGAATTGTCTTAAACAATCCAAAGTCCAGTGTTTCTCTGTCCAGATCAACAAACGTGTTCATTCTCACCTCACGACATGATATCCGTAATATCAAACAACGGTAGATACATGGCAATCAGCAATGCCGCGATCAACACGCCCATGGCTAATAGTACAACCGGTGCGACAAGGGAAACTACACCTCCAAGAAGATTGGATAAATCCTCGTCATGATAATCCGCCGCGCTCTTCAGCATGCCGGAAACAGAACCGGATTCTTCGCCAATGCGAATCATATCCAGGGTCAAATCATCCACAATAACGCTTTTTTCAAAAGCTGTGGATACCTTTCCCCCTGATGATACCACTTCCGAGGCCCCCTGGATTTCCAAACTGAAATGAACGCTCGGATTCGTGTAAGACAGGGTATCCAAAGCATCCAGGGCCGGGATGCCTCCCTCCAGCAGGATAGCGAAAGTTCGACAGAATTGAGACAGAACGTATTCCCGCCAGATATTGCGAAGCAGGGGAAGTTTCAATATACCTCTCTCCAACCAGCGCTTTCCCGTTTCAGTGCGAAGGCCCCACTGAATTCCCAGAATCAAAGCCAGAATAGCACCGATCTCAATCACAATGTTCCGCTTTATGAAGAGGGAAATTGCTACAACAGCCCGGGTCATGGCAGGCAATTGTTTATCGAAACCCTTATAAAAATCGGCAAAGGAAGGGAGCACAAAATTGATAATCACCCCGATTGACAGTGCTGCCACAAAAACCAGGAAAGCCGGATAAATGAAGGCGGCACGCATCTTTTTTCCCGTCGAAAACAACAGATGTTCATGTTCAATGTAGCTTTCCAGCACGGACTCCAGGGAACCGCTTCGTTCCCCGGCTGCCAGCACAGATGGATAAACGGCTGGAAACCGATCCCTGTGAGCCAGAAAAGCGTCGGAAAGAGAATGCCCTTCTTTAACCATTCTGAGAATGTCCTGTAAAATTCCTTGGAAAACCGGATTCTTTACCCGTTTCGTCAGAAGTGCCAACCCATTAAATATTGGGATTCCCGACCGTACCAGCGCCAGGAATTCCTGGTTAAATACAAGAAAATGCTTCATTGGAATCTTTCTTCTTTTGAATGACAGACCCATTTTCTTGTGTATGGAAAACACATGGTAGCCGGAATCCTGCAGCTTGCTTTCAGCCTCTTTCAGCGAGACCGCCTGAATTTCCTTATCCAGCACCTCGCCATCAGGGTTTCCGACCCTGCATACAAAAACCGCCATTGTTACCTCTGATCCACTGGAAGAAAATTCTCAAACTTCGCGTATTCATTCAAAAAGGCGAGCATTATGGTTCCAATGGGTCCATTTCTATTTTTCGCAATAATCAACTCAATTTCAGTTAACGAGCCACTGGCGGCAACCCCTCTATTGATTGATTTCCGGTGTAGAAAGGACACAATATCAGCATCCTGTTCGATAGCGCCAGATTCCCTGAGATCAGACAACTGGGGACGACCCTCACTTCTTTTTTCAATTGCCCGGTTCAGCTGAGACAGAACAATAAACGGCACATTCAGCTCTTTTGCAAGAATCTTCAACCCCCGTGAAATCCCCGAAATTTCCTGCACCCGGTTGGCTTCTCCTCTACCCTCCATTAACTGAAGGTAATCTACTATGACGACATCCAGGCCAATCTCCATTTTCAATTTCATTAGTTTGGCTTTCAGATCCACCACTGTCAAAATCGGGCTGTCATCCACATAAATCTGTGTTTCCGCCAACCGATCCATCGATTGTGTCAGTTTCACATACTCTGATTCCTGAATGGATCCCTCTCGAACTCGCTTCACATTGACCTGAGCATCTGCGCACAGCAACCTCAATACGATCTGCTCATGGGGCATTTCCAGGGAAAAGATTGCTACGATTTTATCTTTGTATGCCATTTTCTCAGCCAGTGACAAAGCAAAACTTGTTTTCCCCACGGAGGGACGCGCAGCAACAATGATCAACTCCCCGGGCTGGAAGCCGGGGATAAATTGTTCCATGTCTCGAAACCCGGACGCCACCCCTGGCAACTCCTTACTGGTCTGGAATCGGGTCATCCGATCGGCAATGTGCTGAATAGCGTTCTTCAATTCCTGTTGAACCGGAATCAGTGCCCGCTTGTGTTCCCTGGTTACCATTGAGAAGATTTCCTTCTCCGCTTTCTGGAGAAGTTCCTCACTGGAGACTCCTGCATCGCTGCCCTGTTCAAGAATTTTGCTGGCCATCTGCATCAACCGGCGCAGATTGGCCTTGTCCACAACAATCCGCGCGTAGTCTTTTACGTTTCTCAGCATGGGGATATCGTCCACCATTGAACTGATCCCCATTTCTCCGCCTACCGCTTCCAGTTTTCCGTTGGTTCTCAGATACTCTTTAATTGTAAGAATATCAAATGCTTTGCCTTTTTCAAAAACATCAAGAATTGCCTGAAAGATTATCCGGTGAGCGGACAGATAAAAATCCTCCGGACCGATTACCTCCATCACTTCATAGATATTTTCGTGATCCAGTAACAGGACGCCCAGAACAGCCTTTTCGGCCTCTTCACTATAGGGAAGTGTGACTATCATAACTTCTCACTTCTTCTCTGGCACCGTATCGACGATACCCAATTTCTTCATTTTCTGTATCAGTGTTGTACGTTTCAAACTTAAACGCCGGGCAGCCTCAGAGCGTGTACCGCCGGACAGTTCCAATGCCTGTTCAATGTAGGATCTTTCCATTGCCATGAGCTTTGCCTTTAAGTCAATACTTCCTTCAAGGGTATAGGAATCAAAGGCATCTGAAGCACCCAGATGGATATCAGATGGCAGATCTTCAGGCTGAACAATGTGGCCTTCCGGCTGCAGTACAATCATTCGTTCCACAAAATTTTCCAACTGACGGATATTTCCCGGCCAGGGGTAATCAAATATGCATTTCATCGCCTTACTGGAGAAACGGATTTCAGGAAAACCCATCAGTCCGGAAAAGCGATGATTGAAAAAATCAATCAGTAATGGAATGTCATCCGTTCGTTCTCTCAACGGTGGAATATGAATCGGGATTACATTTAAGCGATAGTACAGGTCCTCTCTGAACCGGCCATTCTTTATCTCATCGGCCAGCAACCGATTTGTGGCC
This sequence comes from Acidobacteria bacterium CG_4_9_14_3_um_filter_49_7, assembly GCA_002789615.1. Taxonomy (GTDB): domain Bacteria; phylum Acidobacteriota; class Holophagae; order Thermotomaculales; family Thermotomaculaceae; genus UM-FILTER-49-7. Next base: position 3,697 of record PFTO01000095.1, read on the forward strand.
GCAACTACCCGTACATCCACCATCTTGAGTTCCTCGCTTCCAAGTGGTGAAACAACCCGCTCCTGAAGTACACGGAGCAGTTTTGCCTGGAGAGCCAGACTCATATTTCCGATTTCGTCAAGAAAAATGCTTCCACCTTCAGCCTGTTCGAATCGTCCGATGCGATCAATAATCGCATCCGTAAACGCACCCTTCTTATGACCAAAAAGCTCATCTTCAAGAAGATTATCCGGTATTGCTCCACAGTTCACGGGGATGAACGGGCCAGCTGCACGGGTAGAAGCCCGATGGATTGCCTGCGCCACCAGTTCCTTTCCGGTCCCGCTTTCACCTGTCACAAGTACGGTCGCCTGAGTTACCGCAACCCGTCGGATTAAGCTCTTCAATTCCTTCATTGCCCTGCTTCGGCCAATCAGGTTTTCTGCTCCCTCAGAGCGGGCTATAACGGCTCTCAATTTTATGTTTTCTGCTCGCAACGCTGTCACCTTTTCGGCTTTGTGAATAGCCACTTCAATCTGTTCCAGGTCAAACGGTTTCAGAATATAGTCAAATACAACCGCCTTAATGGCTGAAACCGCGCCTTCAATGGAACCATGACCGGTTATCAGGATAATCAAGGCATTTTCGTCCATCGCGAGAATTTGCCTGCTGGCCTGAAGGCCGTCAATGTCAGGGAGAATATAATCACTGATGACAATTGAATACTCTCCGCGTTTAAACAGAGATAAACCTTCCTTCCCCGTCTCAGCAGTATCTACCTCATACCCCTTCATTTCGAGAAAAGAAGACAGTAAATCGAGAATTTCAGGGTCGTCATCAATCAGAAGAACTTTCAATTTGCTTCTATTTGTCAAGCTTGTAACGCTTTATCTTATTGTAAAGCGTTGCTCTTGTAATTCCCATTGCCTTTGAAGCTTTCATAATATTCCCGCGATACTTGTCCAAGGTGTGCCGTATCAAAGCCTCTTCTGCTTCTTCCATTTTTTCCGTAAACAATTTCAGCACAATCTCAGGTGACCGCTTATTAAACTTCATGCCCACAGGGAGAAACTTCGCACCAACATTGATTCGGTTTGCGGAGAAAACCGCACGTTCCACTACATTTTCCAATTCCCTGACATTCCCGGGCCAGTCATACCGGTTGAAAATGTTTGCAACTTCTATCGTAAATCCTTTGAATCGCTTATTCGTTTCTTTACTGAACCGTTCGAGAAAATATTCGGCAATCGGCATGATATCTTCCCGGCGCTTCCGCAACGGAGGGAGTACAAAATCCATGATATTTACCAGATAAAAGAGTTCTTCATTAAACTTCTTTCGATCAACCAACTCACTGATTGTTTCCCTTGAAGAAGAAATAACACTTGCACTCAAACGAGAATACACATTTCCAGACGGCAACGGATACTTCCCGTTCCGTAGAATTTCGGCAAGCATGGATTGGGGCTTGGTATCCATCTTCTCGATGTGATCAAAAAATATGGTCCCCCCTTCCGCTATTGCAAACATGCCCGGTTTCTCCAGAGTCTCACCCTCTCGCCCACACAGAATCTCGTGAAATGTGGCCGCTGTGATCAAACCGCAATTTACTTTTACGAAGGGATATTCCCGTCTGGAACTATATTTGTGGATGATTCGGGCAAGGAGTTCTTTTCCAACACCGGATTCTCCCGCTATCAGCACATTCGCATCATTTTTTCGAAGTGCCTTTACCCGCTTCATAACCTTCTTCATGTTGTCATTCTCTGCAACAAATTGCAGTTTCTTTTCTTCCAGTACAAGCTTCCGCTGCAAAACCCGGTTCTTACGCTCCAATTGCCGCATCCTCATCAGGTTTTCAACATCAACAAGGATCTTGTCCACCTGAAACGGCTTTTCAATAAGGTCCGCGGCTCCTTTCTTGATTGCTTCGACAGCCAGTTCAATAGTGCCGTGACCCGTCAAAATCACCACTGTGATGTCCGGCTTCAATGTCTTTATTTTTTCAAGGAGTTCCAGCCCACTGATCCCGGGCATCACCATGTCTGTAATTACCAGATCAATGTCTTTGCTTCGGATGATTTCAAGGGCTGATTCACCATCAAACGCGAGGAATGTATCGTACTTTTCGCCCAAAAGCAGGTTCAGTCCTTCTAGGACATTCTTATTGTCATCAACTACGAGAATCCTGTTTTTTGTCATACCCCAACCTTTCAAAAACTCTGTGCCGGGGGAACCCCCCGGCACAGAGAGCCCTAATTAAAACCGATAGTCCAGAGACGCTCCAACAAGCAAGGCACTCGTAGAATACGAGCCGTTGAAGTTTTCCATCATAGTCGTGGTGGTTCTGTCATTAAACCGAACGTACATAGCAAATGTACTCAATGTGAAGTTTTTGAACTTCCAGTCAAAACCGGCAGAAAAATCATTCCGGTTGTTGTCCGGCAATGAAGGATCCAGCGTATTGTCCGGGTTTCCGGCTTCATCGTAAATATAGCCGCCCCGAAGTGTCAATTTATCGCTGAAATCATACTTGACACCCACCTTGTACATGGTGACATTTGTCCAGTTTTTTGGAATGGAGCTCAACACGCCTCCCGTGTCCTTACGGAAAACTGTCAACCGATCATAGCTGGACCATTCAGTATTCATGAATCCGACTTCCACCAGCCACTTGTCGTTAAGCTGATAGGCCACGTCCAATCCCCAGGTTTGAGGAAGCTTAACCCCTGCCGAAATTTTTCCGTCATAGAGAACCGGCAGAAAAGGTGTCGGAACATTAGTAAAATCAACCTCACCATCAAAAGAGATGTCCACGCCACTGCGCCAGAAGCCGCCCACATTGATCTTTCTATTTACCTTCCACAGAAAACCGGCTGATTCTCCCCAACCGCTGCCGTCACCAGCCATATCAACCCACGCAGTCTGGTCAATAAAATTGATTGTCTTCTGGATCAACACATCAGCGCCAACCCAGTTCGCCTGGAATCCGACAGAAAAATTGTCCGTGACTTTAAAAGCGATGGTTGGGGCCACATTGAATGTTTTAATTTTTGTTCGATCAGCGATCTGGCTCCCCGGCCACTGGGTCGGCCAGTCTGTTTCAAGGCCATATTGGGTAAATTCAGAGATTCCCACTACGACCCGGTCATTCAGCTGGTATGAAAGATACACAGCCGGCAACACGTTAATCTTTGTCTTTTGATCAGTTGTCTGTGTACCATCCAGTGATGTCCAGCTGCTGGTCGGATAAAACACAACCGAACTGAAGTTCACATCAATCCCCTGCACAAAGGCGAGGGCACCGGGATTGTAAAACATGGCTGATGCGTTATCAACGCTGGCGACATAGGCGTTGCCCATTGCCGCTCCCTGCGCGTTATGCTCATTAACCTGGAAACCGGATGAGAAAGCAAGCATTGTTGCCAACAATCCCACACAAATTGCAGTTAGTTTTTTCATTATTGTCACCCCTCTCATCTGACTAACACTGCCGCACGGGCATTAATGCTGAAGTTGAAGGTTCTGAGTGCCCACTCGGATGCTGAGTCAGCTGCCTTGTCTGTTCCCTTCGTTGCCGCCGGATCCATAATCATCGGGGTACCGGTTTGCAGGTACGATCCCAGATAAGTAACTGTCTGCAACTGGCCAAAATAGGTGAACTCAGGATGGCTCGGATCTGGAGACAGCAGGAAACCGTGATTCGGCGTGTCAAACTGGAACAGGCCATTGGGTGCACCCGGATCCGCCGTAGCCATGCCGGGAATTGCGTTCACCACAGGACTCACCTGGGGGAAATTTGAACCAAAAGCCCTTGCCAGTGCATCACCAGAGATGTTTGGCACCACGGTGTCGCCGATGGCTTCCTGCATCAACACATATTTTTCTACACCACAAACGCCGCCGTTCAACACATAAGGCGCGTAGTTCGCCGGGTCCGCAGAGTCAATGACCGTCTGGGCCAACATGAAAAACTGCGCATATTCAGGCGAACCGGGCACCAGCCCCTCTTCAGCAAGCCCGGCATTGATGATCGGAGCAAATGTTGGAGAGTGCGTCAGAAGCAAGCTGATCACACCACCCGGAACATTCAGAACTGCGGTCTTAATTGCCGGTTCGATTGCCATCAGGTTGGTCCCTGTAATGCCGCCGAGGGACTGCCCGCAATAGACAAAATTCATCGGTACCAGATCAGGATTATCATCTTCAGTGTAATCCACACCTGCTTCCAACATTCTGACCAGCATCATCTGATCCACGTTGGACTGACGGATGTTATCCCGTGCTGTTCTAAGGGATTTCAAATTCATGAAAAGTGCACCGGAAGGATCAAGTACTCCATCAGGTCCCATCTCTCCCGTAGCATTGTTCATATAATCGCCTGCGCGGTCGCCATGAAGCACAAGATCAATGGATATCGTTGCCAGCCCCGCCGACGCGAAGGTATTCGCGATCGCCAGTGCATCCATCTTGCTCCGGGTCAGTCCATGCTGAAAAATGACAACCGGGAATGGGCCGGTACCCTTTGGCACCACCAGCATGAACGGAATCATGGCCACATTCTGTTCTTCAAAATTACCCGCAGCGTTCTTCGTGAAATAGCCAACCAACGGATTGGTGATGTAATTGGGAGAGCCATAAGCTCCAGTCAATACGCCACCTATCATGTCATGGGGAAAGTCAATTCCTGTTTGTGCCATCACACCCTGGAAAAACGCGCCCACCATTGCATCACCTAGGTACTGCCCGACGAAAGTTGGTGTCGGCGGAGCCATTCCAGCCATCTCAGCTCGAAGGGTCTGATAGTCCTGATACGTGCTTTCTGTCGTGAAGACAAAAGCCACCGCAATTGAAGTTCTGGGGATACCGATGGAGGACATGAAATCGAACATCGGTTTCATCGCCAGACGGGCCGGTTCCAGCATTCCAGCCGTCTGGTCATCCAGAAGGCTCGAAGTAGAATGACCTTCCGCATCAAGCAGTGAATTTGCACTGCGCATCAGGTAGAAAACCTGAGAGGATTCAATGGGTCTGCTGTTTGTGTCCAACACGCCCTGTGTCACTACCACAGCAATTTTGTGGCGTGGGGGGATCGGGGATACCGGCACCATCGAAACGGCACCGGTTGCCGGATCAAACGGCATGAATGAAACAGCAATTTCCGCCTGAGCAGACAAATCAAATACCTTAATGGCATTGCTGTTTACAGTATCCGCTTTCGGTGCGCCGTCCAGATAAAACGACATCGCCGAAGTGGTTGAGAACCCATTGAGTGAATTGACAGACGCAATAGCATCCAGTCCGTCCGGATTAGGGATATTCACAAGTCCCGTAGCCGGATTGATCAACAGATCATTGGGGAACGGAATTATCCCGGCACTCGGATCAAATAGTGCTGTCGTTACTTGTGGAAGCGGTTGAGATTCGTCTGCTTCCGTGTGAGTTGCAGGCGCACACGCCCACATCCCTGCAAGCAAAACAGCCATAACCCCGGTTAATAGTACTCTTTTCATGTCACCTCCCGCAATTTAAAGATTTTGAATGGCAAATGGGCACCTCCAAGAAACCTGAGCTTTTCTCACCTCCTACCTTCGTCAATGTAATTGCGAAAAGTATATCACAAATATTTGACACTCTGCAAACTAAATATGACACCACTGCCTCATTGTGGAAGGTATTATAAAGTGTTACGAACAGGATGTTTATATTCTATTGGTTGCACTTATAATCCATGAGCGATAATCCGTCTCACACGCCTGCTCCAGTTATCGATCCTTAAAAAAAACTGGCAAACAGTTCGAGAACATGTGAAGGATTCCAACAAGTTTCTTTCCAGGAATAGTGACTTGTTTTCTATTCGGAAACTGCGTACTCTTGAGATTCAAAAAGTGGAAATGATTCGATTTCCCCCTGACCCTTTGGCCCTGAGCATGGCATCGAATGCAGCTTCAAACAGGTAGTTTCGGTCCGATAGATTGGGAAAACGGGAGATCCCTGCACTGAAAGATGGCGTCCAGAGCGCTGGGAAGTTTCCTGCCAAAATCAATTCCCTGTTTTTTTATTTTCTTTTGAATAAATCCCACATGGGTATTAATTTCATCATCATCCAGGTCGCCGGGGAAAAGTCCCTGAATCACCTTTGCCAATTCGAACACGTCAAATGGTTTTTCCACATACGCGTCCACCCGAACATCTCGACCTTCAAGACGGAACTTGAGCTTCTTGTTAATTGACGTGATCGCCACAATGCGAACCCGGGATAAATTCGCACAGCTTCTAACCGCTTTGCAGATTTCAAGCCCATTAAGTTTGGGTACCAACATGTCGGTAACAAGGAGGTCCGGTTTTTCGCTTTTTACCAACGCCAGACCTTTCTAGCCATCCGAGGCACATTGAACTGAAAATCCTAGTCCAGTAAGCAAAAGACGTCAAAAGTCTGATATTCTCGACCCATCATCAATTACGACTGCCCTTTAAGCGCAAGTGACCCAT
>PFTO01000023.1 GCA_002789615.1 Acidobacteria bacterium CG_4_9_14_3_um_filter_49_7
TGAAAGAGGAACGGAGGATCCCGGAATACTACAGCACTGCTTTTATGGCCCTTGCGAATGATCCGGACAATCTCGATCTGATGGATGCGACGGCGGAAGCTTTGCAGTTGATGGGCACATTTCCCCGGGCACAAGCAGTTTGTGAGCGAATCTTGACTATTGAGCCGGGGCGGGTGGGGACAGAGAAAAGATTGGAAGGTATCAGGAAGAACCTGAAAGAAATAAATGCCAGAATCAAGCAACTGAAGAAGGGAATAGAAGAAAACCCAGACAATGGCCAGAATTATGTCAAGCTGGCCACTATTTACGTCGGTTTGAAAGATTACTCAAATGCACGGGACGCAGTCAATAATGCAGTGCGTCTTGCGCCTTCCAATCACATCGCAAAATTGATGCAGAATGCGTATACGCAGCAGTTGGATGAGGCCACGAAAAAAGCAATTGTCCTTTCTCAGGATGCCCTTGGTGCGTACAACAAGGGTCACAAGGCAGAGGCAGAAACGCTGTTTAAGAGCGCTTTTACACTTTCGGTTATCAGTCCTTTTGTATATGAAACATATGCAACGTATCTGGTAAAACAAAAGAAACTTGGTGGCGCACTCCGTGCGCTGGAAGAGCAGCATACGATACATCCAGACCCGGGCCAGGGCCTTGACATGGGAAATCTCTGTTACCTGTTAAAAAAATACAATCGAGCGCTGGCATATTACTCGGAGGAATTCAAATACTCCAGGTATTCTCCAAAGTCACATTACAACATGGGACTTTGTTTGATGAAATTGGGAGACAAGCAGGGCGCAAAAGAGCAATTTGACATTGCGTTCAAAGAGATGCCGAAGCTTAAAGAAATGAAGAGCAACACGGTTTTTGTCCGGGGAGTGAAATTCGAAATATGAAACGAAATCTGATTCTTATCGGGCTCTTTGCACTTGCTGTGAGCGCCTTTTCTGCGGATGGGTTTCAGGCCACATATTCCGTCAAGGTAACGTCTGGTTCCAGCTATGAGTATAATGAAATAATTACGGTCTGCGGGGATTCCATGCGGATTCAACTGTCTTCAGACCGGTTTTTCATTTTTGACCGTCAAAAGAAAGTGGCCTGGAAGGTAAATGTAAAATCAAACGAGGCAATTACATACTCCTATGACGACAACCAGTCTTTTTATCAGCAATTCCTGATGGCGTATGGCCTGATGGACAATAATGGCCGACTGATTTTCCCCCAGGTGATTTTTAAAAGAACAGGAAACCGGAAAGTTGTTCAGGGTGTACCCTGCTTTGAAGCCAAACTCCCCGGTGAATTCATGAATTCAACAACTACAGTCTGGCTACCTGAGAAGGCTGAGAATGACGGCAGCAACAGGTTCTTTCAGTACATGTCATTTTTCACCGGAAATGAAGATTTTCTTGATTTGATCCATCACAGTACAGGCTTTCCCCGGCGGATCGTCAGCCGGATTCGATTGAACAGCAGTGCGTCCGTCAACACTCAAGTGCTCACTCAAATCAAGGGCATTCCCTGTGACCCGGTTCTTTTTGCCCTTCCGAAAGGAATTAAGGTTCGAAAGGCAGCACCGTCGGGGATTCCACTTCGTCGTTTTTGAATAAGGTCCGCCTGGTTTGCGGATTGTAGTTGGTATTGACTGATTCCGAATTACTCGGAAAGCGATTATCTCGGGCCCTGGAGGAGCTGTTGAAAATAGAACGCAAGTTCTCGTTGCTGGTAATTGGAGTCATGCTCGTGGTTACCGGAGCGATATATTTTTTTCTCCACGAGATTGAGGTTCGGGCGACAGTGCCCGACCTTCGGACAACCCCATTTGGCCGCCTGGCTGTCGGAATACCACAGCTTTTTGGCCCCGCAAACACAAGAGACCGTTCAGGATGGCACATTGCCACTTTTCAGAGCCCAAAGATCGGGACATTTGAACTGGCCACTGCCCCTGCTTCATCTTCAGGTTTTCGAAGCAGTGCCATCCGATATTTTTCAATGGGGAGGTTTCCCGAACATACGAGCATTTACCGTGCAAATGGAAGTTTCTGGTTTGCAAAGAATATGACCGGCAATACACCGGGAATCCTGGTCATCAG
>PFTO01000167.1:0-7758 GCA_002789615.1 Acidobacteria bacterium CG_4_9_14_3_um_filter_49_7
GAAATCTTCTCCTTCCCGGTAAGATTCTTCATGGCTTGACGATACCTCGTTGGGTAAGATTTTATATGGCTTGATTCGACGGCGGGGAGAAGGGCGGGTACAGTGGAGACATGGCTATAATCGCACGGGTAATTGCACCCGGAGTCCCGCACCACATTGTAAAGCGGGGAAATCGCAGACAGGACGTCTTCCTGAAAGAAGGCGACCAGCGTGCATACCTGAACATCCTGAAAGAACAGGCTGAGAAAAACCGCCTCTCCATCTGGGAATTATTCCTAACCTTAACCTCAACCTTGTCCCTACTGACCCGCTCTGCGGGTCACATCTCCTCCCACTTTACCCGGCCGGTGAACTGCATGACGGTGAACAGTGTAATGATCAGGGCAATGGTGATGACGAGGCCGGTGAATCCCTCGAAGAAGAAGCAGTAGGAGAACAAGACCAGAAAAACCAGCTGGGATATTCCAATTTCAATAAAGGCAAACTTTAACCCCACAACAAGACGCATGTACGATATCACCAGAAAGATGGAAACCAGCGAACAGATGGTAAACGCCGCGTGAACGCTGATGTGGTCAACGAGATAGGACAGTAGCAAGTGAAAGCTGAAGAAGGCCGACACAATGAAGAAGTAGTTCATCGGATGAATCTTGATGCCGCGAACTGTTGTGATGATGAACATCAGAAACAGAAAAAAGAACAGGGAGATCGGTGCGAAGAATGTAACCTTCGCCACAAAGGGTCCGGGATTGAGTTTCTGCGGCATTTCCATTCCCAGCTGGACATCTGAAATCAGGTTTTCATAGTTCCAGTTCAATCGCCAGCCGATGGATGTTTTTGTTTTTGAGGTTGGCGAAACACTGTTTTCAGGGAAGTTGATGTCATCAAAATTTGTGGTCAGCTTGAGTTTGAAGTTGCGGACCCGGGAAACGGACTCACCCAGTTTGTACCACCACTGGTCCAGTCCCTGGGAATTGTAGCTGACAGACACTGTCCGTTTTTCTCCGGCTTTCATGAAAATGGGGTGTGTAATTTCCTGGGCAGTGGGTTCAATGTCTTTGACTTCCTGTCCATCCACTTCAAATCGAAAATTGTCATACAGTGCTGTCCGGGATGGAAATTTGTATCTGAACCACATATCCCGATCTTCACCCGTGGTATTCTGAATCGTGTATGCCCCCTTAAACTGGACTCGGTAAGTGGAATACCAGAGCAGTCCTTTCTTCCGGTGCTTCAAACGGATCCCCACATTTACGTCGCTGGCAGTCAACGGAAGACCGTTCCGGACGGATTTTGATTTCTTTATGGTAACGGTCTTTCCTTCTCGAATTTCACTTTCTTCGATGGGTATTTTTGTTTTGTAATAGAGTTCCGGAGCCATCTGGGTCTGTGGCGTACCCCACAGTTTTCCAACCGAGTGTCTCAGTTTTCTGTCCTGTTGACTGGTACGGGCAGTCATTACACCGGCAAGTATCATCCACGCGATTGTCGCAAAGGCGAAAATGCCCACAAGGATTGAGATTCGCTTGATCATGTTGACCTCCACAAAAGAAATTGTTCCAATGGAACTCTCTCTAATATGGACGTGGCATTTGAAAAAATGGTGGAATCTGAGTGAATTCGAGGTGAAGTGGTGATTTTTTCGGGGGGAAAAACTCAGTCTGCCCGCAACGGCAGCCGCAACGTGGCGATAACACCGCCGTCCGGCCTGTTTTCCAGAGCAATGCTCCCCTTATGGAGGAGCGCCACTTCCCTGACCAGGGCAAGTCCGAGGCCGGAACTCTTCTGCCCTGTATCCGGCCTTGGCAGTGAATAGAAGCGGTTAAAAATCCTATCCATTGCGTAGTCAGGAATTCCAGCGCCCTTATCCAGCACGTGGACCACACCACGGGATTTTTCCCGGACCAGTTTTACGGTGATAGTACTGTCGTCAGGGGAAAACGCGATCGCATTTTGAATGAGATTCTCAAGGGCCTGTTGAAGCAAAAAACGATCTCCCGGAACGGCAAGTACAGAATCGCCTTCAACCCGGCAGCAAATCGATCGGCCAGCATGCAAAACAGCGAGCGTGTCTGTTGTCTCTTTTGCAAGATCGAAAAGGTTCACCGACACCACATTGTCAAGTGTCTTCCTTTTTTCAACCATGGCCAGATTCAACATGCGGTCCACAATCTCCCGAATTCGGTCACCCTCACGGGAGATGTTGTTCAGGAATTGACGCCGTGCTTCAACGTCCATGTCCTCGTTCAACAGTTCAGCCGCGCCACGAATGGCGGATAATGGACCCTTCAGCTGGTGGGTCAGGGCCTGAACCGTTTCTTCAACGTAGCGCTTTCCTTCCAGTTCTGCCTGCATGTCAACGAGTGCTTCTCCAAGTACGCGCATTTCTCCACTCCCTAGCTCGGGAAGAGGCTTTCGCGGCTCTTTTCCAACGGAACGGGCGTACAATTCCAATCGCTTGACAGGCCCGGTAATCCACAAGGAAATAAGGTAGCTGACTAAGAGGACCATGAGAAAAGCAGAAGCAGCAAAAACAAAAATCTTCCTTCTTGAATTTTGAACAAAGAGATTCAGATTCGCCACCGGGCTGGCCACTGTGACCACTCCGACGATCTTTCCTTCATAATGGACAGGTGCGGCAACGTAATAAATGGATGTCAACGGGTTCGTCGGGTCTTCCCGGGTGGCCCGGGCACCATATTTGCCCTGCAACGTAAGGAAAACGTCGTTCTTTTTTGAAAACTCGGCACCTTTCGCCCGGCCGTCATCCGAGTCGAATATGACGATTCCCCGCTGGTCAGTGACGTAAACACGAACATCAACTTTTGATTTTGTAAGCTCATATATTTTTGCGGAAAACCTGCGGCTCTTACTTCCATTGAAAACAAGGGCCAATCGGGCAACAGCAGGTGTGGGAGATTCCATATCCGTTTCGATGACACCGGCCAGGATGTTGGCCATGTCTACCAGGGATACCTCTGTGGCCTTCGCAAGTTGAGAGCGCACATCACCCGCGACAAAGCGGACCAGGAAGAAGAATCCGGCCCCCAGCAAAACAGCATATCCGAGAAAAATCAGCCATTTAATCTTCACGTCTTTTCCTTCAGGGAATAGCCGAAACCCCGGTGGGTGCGGATTGGATCATCATCCGGTCGGATTTCCCTCAGCTTGTGGCGAATGGTCTTGATATGCGTGTCTACTGTTCTGAGGCCGCTTATATCCGAAACATCCCATGCCAGCTCCATCAGCATCTCCCGTTTGAATACCATCCCGGGACGCCGTATCAGCGCGCATAAAATACGGTACTCGTAGCGGGACAGTTCGAGTGGGGTTCCGAAAAACCTAATCTGCTTGCGGGATTCATCAACTTGAAAGCCGGGGGGTGGGGATTTCGGTACGTCCTGGTCGCCACTGGCCCGCCTTAGCACTGCCTTGACCCGGGCCGTCACCTCTCTCGGACTGAAGGGCTTGGTTACGTAGTCGTCGCCGCCCAGTTCAAGTCCCAGTACCCGATCGACTTCCTCCGATCTTGCTGTCAGAAATATTACCGGCACACTGAATTTGTTTCGAATTTCCCGGAAGAACTCAAAACCATTCCCGTCCGGAAGCCCAATATCCAGAATAACGAGATCGATCTCCTGTTTTTCCAGTGCCTTCAACCCTTCGGATCCGGTTTCACACCATACGGGTTGAAACCTCTCCGTCTTTAACGCATACAACAGCGTTTCCGCAACACCCGGTTCATCTTCGATTATCAGGATTCGTCTCGTCATTCTCTTCCTCCCCGTCTTCTCCGCGGGCGTTGCGAGTGGGCGTAGGCGTCAGAACAGAAAACAAGACCGGGAACTGCCAATTCCACTCTTTACGCAACCTCAACCTTGTTCCTACTTGTCCCTACTGGCCCTCCGGGCCTTTGTAAACAATTCGTCCGTCTTCCAATTCGAACCGACCTCCGGGTGGGCATTCCGGCAACTTTATACCGGCCGCCTTAAGGGCGTCCATGGTTACCGGTTCACCGGGGTACATGGAACGGTATTGGTTTACAAAGGAGTTGAGAATGGACAGGTTGGCTTTCACAGCCACCCGCTCAGTGCGCTGTTTCGCACCCATGAGATTTTTCCCTTTGTCTCCGCTGAAATCCTTAAATCCGTTCATAGCCAGCCAGCCAATGATGGCCAGAGCCGCGACCAGTGACAATAATCCAAAAAAACCTTTCATTTAGGACCTCCCATAACGTTTCACTATTCCATATATGTCCTCTCGGAGCTGGAACTGACGCCAGTACCGCTTGGGAACTACCTGGGCCAGCTCATTCATCAGTTCCGGGATCGCCCTTTTTCGGTTGTTGGCCATCCCCTGGTGAGTCCCGGTGGGAATTGCCCGAATCAGTGCAGAGGAAGAAAGCAGTTCTTCGAGAATCAATCCGGATTCCGAACTGATCTGGACCGCTTCGTTCAACTGATATACAGCGTTTTCAGCATTTCCCTCCAAATTGTGCAGAACGATACCCATGGTTCTGTGGAAGGCGGATTTGAGAGATGGATCTCTCACTTTTTTAAGAATGGGCAAAGCTTCATCGAGTAATTCACGGGACCGATCCCATTTTTTACCTTTCACAAGAAAAGACACGCGAAGCAACCTTGCTGACAACTGGTCGTCCACGCCGCCAACAGTTCGGTATCCTTCTTCGGTAGATTTGGCCAGGTGGTAGCCCTGTTGCAATTGCCCCTTGAACAGCATAATTCTCGCGTTCTGCAGATCAATGTGAACCTGTTCCCGCTTGAATTCGGATTCCGATGCCAGGATCTCCGCCACCATAAGGGTATTTTCCGCTTCAATAAGTTCTCCCATTTCGATGAGAAACGCGGACTTTTCGGTGTGAAAGAAGATTTTTCCCCAGCTGTCCCGGATCAGATCCAGATACTTGATTCCCCTTTCCAGGGATTGCCACGCTTCCCCATATCGCCCTTGTTTACGCCAACTGCGGGACATATAGCCAAACGAAAGTACGAGTTGGAAGTAGTTTCCCACTTTGTTCTGAATCTGAACTGCAGTTTCAAATGCTTTCCGGGCTCCTTCCCAATTCCCTTCTTTCATCGCCACTTTACCGAGGTTGTTGTGCATGGCTGAGAGCCCCGGCAGGAAAGCAGCTTTGCTGTATGTCCGGTTCACGATTTCCAGATGCTCTCTTGCGGCATCGAGATTTCCCCTCACAATCATGGTAGTCGCCATCAACTGGTTCAAATTCCCCAGCATGACATCATCCGCCCCTTCTTCATGGATAAACCCGGAAGCGAGGTTCAGGTAAAGTTCCGCCCCGTCCATATCCCCTTCCTTCACAAATAATTGGCCAAGGGATAGATACAGGCGGCCCAGATGGGGCCCGGCTTCCAGAGCTTCCCGGTTTTCGAGGAAAAAATCCAGCAACCACTCCCTGGCTGCCTTGACCTTACCTTGTCGATTGAACCAGTCCACACGGAAATAGTTGTACCGCACTTCGTGCTCAAAGGTGGACATAAACTTGTCCCGGTAGGTAGCAATATATGTTTCCGCTTTTCGTGTATCCCCGGCATAGAGACAAGTCCGAATTGCTTCCTCCAGATATTGCCGCTTATTTTCCATGCTATCTGTCAGCTGGTAAAGTGTTTCGGCAATTTCCAACACTTTTTCATTCCGAAACAGGTTTCGGTAGGAACGGTAAGCGCGATCATAGAATTCCAATGCCTTATCCCGTTTGTTGGCCAGAACATAGAAACGGGCTGTATCTTCAAATCTGAACTCCTGAAGTTCATCATTGGTTTCCGCCAATTTCAGATGTATCTCCGGTAAATTTTCCGGATCCATGAATCGAAGCACGGTCTGACGTAATCTCCCGTGGGAAACCATGTAGCGGCTGTTGAATTCATTGAGCATCCGGTTTTCTACCAATCCGGCGACGACGGATTCTATTTCGGGCACATGACTGTACAGCTTTCTCAAAAACCGGAACGAGGTGGGCTCCTGAATCAACGCAAGTGACGTCATCACATCCCTTTCTTCAGGGGAAAGTGATAACACCCGGAATTGCAGTACGTTTTCCAGAAGAGATATCAAGGCAAGGTTTTCAGACGGCTCAGTTGCGGCTTTCCAGACACCATTGACAACCCTGAGATCACCGATTGAAATCATGGATTTCAGCAATTCGGATATCAGCAGGGGATTTCCGCCGCTTTGTTCAAAGATAAAGTCTTCGAATGCCGTGGTCAGAACGCCGTTGGGGAACGTAGCTCGAAGCAATTCCACCACATCCTGCCTGGAAAGTGCCCGCAGAAAAACCGTTTCCACGTGCTCCGCTTCTTCCAACTCCTCAATGAATTTCTCCACATAGCGGGGCAGATCCACGTCAGAACTAACAGAAATAAACCAAAGCACTCGACTTGTTTTCTGAACAAAGGGTTTCAGGAACTGAAGGGACATTTCGTCCATTAGATGAATGTCGTGAACGTAGAACACCGGTTCCCGCACCGGGTCATCCTCTATCAGGTCTTCGAAGAGATTTACCAGTTGATAGAAATATCCGGACACTACGGTTTCATCCATGCCCTGCTCTACCGGCAATTTCGTGATGTCCGCCGTCTTGTCATACACCAGCGCCTGGAACATCCGGGCAAAATCATCTCCGTAGCGCTCGCCCACTGATTCATCATAGGTTGGCATAAGCTGACTGAATAGCTGCCGGGCAACTCCGAAATTATCCCCGGTGGTAGTACACCATGCTTCTCTGACCTTGTATCCTGTTAATTGAGCATAGATTCTGACTTCCTGCATCAGGCGGGTTTTCCCAATTCCAGATTCACCCCGGATCAGTACGAAGGAGGTCTGAAAGGTCTGGATATTGGAAGATACAAAGAGCACTTTCAAGTAGTTAAGCTCATTGTTTCGGCCAACGAATCTGGGCTCAAAAAACATGCGGGCGGCATCTTCCTTGGGGACCAGTTCATCATCTCGTCTGTATAGGGTACGAATGTCCTCCAGTATGTGGTACGCATTTCGATACCGATCATCCGGGTTCCGCTTTACCAGCCGTGATACAACTGACAATAGAGACTGCTCCTGGATTGATTCCAGTTGCTGTTCGTCCAGTTTTTCAAAATCTACATATTTGGAATTCTGCTTAACATGATTTCGAGCCAATAGAATCTTAAGATAAACAACACCGAGAGAATAAAGATCCAATCTGTGATCACGGGGGGCCTTGGAAAACAATTCCGGTGCCATGTACTGTAAAGTTCCCCGTACTGAAGACGTCTTGATTTGTGATTTGGGCATAAACAATCCGAAATCCAGCAGTTTTATTACAAACTTCCCATCCTGCTCAATGATTCCGAAGTTTTCGGGTTTGATATCAAAGTGGATGATGTCGTGGGAATGGATGAAATTCAACGCTCTCAATATCTGAACCATGGCATCCACCATCCGTCTTTCCGTCGCTTCCATTAGAAAGGACATGAGGTTGGTTCGCCTGCAATATTCCATCGTGTAGTAGACAGACTGTGACTCCGGTTGGAAGCCAATATCGTAAACTCGAACCAGATTCTGGTGTTTCAGGGAATGCAGGAGAAGAAATTCATCCTGCAGACGGATGATGTTCTTTCGATTCAATTTGATGGATTTAATAACTTTCAGCGCAATGCTTTGTCCGGTGTATTGGTCTTCCACTAGGTAAACCGTTGAAAATCCGCCCGTTCCGAGAACTCTGATTTCCCGGTACCGATGACG
>PFTO01000167.1:7791-9871 GCA_002789615.1 Acidobacteria bacterium CG_4_9_14_3_um_filter_49_7
TTTCAATCTTAGGGTCTTCAATCTGTCCACGCCGGCACATGGACAAAACCTTGTTGATCTCAAAGAACTCAATGACGTTCAATTTCTCATTTACACTGCCGTCACCGGCGGCGTCTACACTCTCAGCGTTACTGACATCCACGGCAAAAAGATGAATTTTTTCGGTGGATTGTCCATGGGAAGGGAAAAAACTGCCGCCCAGCGAAACCAGATCATCGGGATTTGCAAGAAAACCGGCTTCTTCCGCCAGTTCCAGAGCCGCACGCTTGCGCAAACCTGTTTCACCACTGTCGCCATGTTCCAGAGACCCTGCCACCGCCTCATAAATCCATGTGTAGACCCTTTCCGGAACGGGAAGTTCCTTTTGTGAACGGAAATACACAGCAGGGCGAAATGCCTTCAAGATTCCAATTTCCAGATGCTCATTTGTATTACGGTAGGGAAGAATGGCTACACAATCCAGACCCGTTCGATCAAAAAATTCATTTCGATAGGGATGAGACAGGGAACCATCAGAGTACTCATTTTGCAGCAGATAAGCGTGATGATCAAAAAAACCATTTTTCCATATTCGGCAGGTGTGATGATCCAATGTATGGACTTTCACTATTTTCAAGGGACACCCCTTTTGTTAGCGGTTCGTGCAAGTCGTCTCAAAAGTAATTGACGATGAATGATCACTGCTATTGTACCACCAGTTACATCTGCGGCAAAATCTAGAATGTCACAAGTTCTGCCCGGAACAAAATACTGATGAATCTCGTCCGAACCCCCATAGAGGGCTACAAATAAGATGATGACCCATCCAGGGACCTCCGGGAACGCCTTTCGAGCCAGGATTCCCAGCACAAAATAAGCAGCGGCATGCTCTATCAGATCCTGCCATGAAAAATATTGAGGTAGGGGAAGACTGGATTGTGCAGAGAGAAAGAATAGAAAGCCGCAATATGCGACCGTCAGTACTGCGAAGTTACGATCAAAAATAGGGGTTTCTCGGGAACTCATACATAATCCAACCCAGCACAAATGCGCTCCCGACCAGGATTGTGAACCACTTCAGGAAATGCCGGACCCGATCGCGTTTCGTGTCCTGATAAAGCACTGCAAAAAAGACGGAAATGCAGGAAGCAAATATCAATAGATTCAATACATGACTTTTCATTTCACCTCCAGAAACAAAACCGGCCGCGACAGGAAACCCCGTTGCGGCCGGTTGTTGGCTTTACTCCGCCTTCTGGTCATTCTCAGCCGGCTTGGTTTCCGTCTTTGTGACCTTCTTTTTTGCTGGCTTTTCAGGCTTCGCCTTGCTTTCTACTGCCTTGGCCTCAGTCGCCGGTTTTTCATCCTTCGGCTTGTCTTCGGCTGGCTTGGCCTCCGCTTCAACTTCTTCAGATGCTTCAACCTTCACTGGTTTTGATTCAGCCTTTTTTGCCGTCTTTGCCTTTTTGACAGGTTTTTCTGCTTTCGCTTCCGCTGTCTGCTTCTTTTCGGCTTCCTCTTCTACTTTAGCAGATGAGCCCAGAATCAATGAGATACGCGCCATTTCCGCTGCATCACCTGCCCGGTTTCCCAAAAGATGAATCCGCGTGTAACCGCCGGGGCGATCCGCAAATACCTCTTTATACTCATCAAAGAGCTTCTTTACTGCCAGCTTGCTCTGGAGCTTTCTGAACACCAGGCGACGGGCATGGGCTTCATCCTCTTTCTTCACCTTTGAGATGATTCGTTCGGCGTACGCACGAAGCTGTTTAGCCCTTGCCTTTGTTGTCACAATTGCGCCGTGCTCCAGGAGCGAAATCGTCAGGCCCTTCAGTAGCGCTTTACGCTGATTGGTCGTGAGCCCCAGCTTGCTATATTTCTTTCTGTGTCTCATTTCGATTCCCCTTCTGTCTTAGTTGCCCAGGATCGACTTAACGTCCATCCCGAACGTCAGGCCCATTTCCTCGAGAACCTTCTTCAGCTCAGTCAACGTAATCTTTCCAAAGTTCTTGATTTTCAGCACTTCCGGTTCCGTTTTGTCTACAAGGTCACCGATGGTCCGAATTTCTGCGTTCCGCAGACAGTTGTGAGCACGAACTGT
>PFTO01000138.1 GCA_002789615.1 Acidobacteria bacterium CG_4_9_14_3_um_filter_49_7
CATTGGAGCCAATCTGCTCATTCTGGGAAGACGGCATCAACTGTACGCCAGTTTTTTCATTCACGATACCCTCTCCTCCCCCTGCCTCAAGCTCCTGAAGACTGTGATATGGATTTGTGGTAACCACAATAAGTCCTTTGTGGATTTTGGAAACCAGCAAGTACCCACCTTCATTACTTGTCGCATTCCAGCCGGACGGGACGGTAAACGCCACACCGGCCTGAACGTCAGAAATTGTGTGTCCGTTTATTGCGGGAGCTGTGGGCTGTGAGGTGGCTCCTTGAGGCGCTGCCCTGTGAGATGGTGTCTGTCTCTGAAGTGGATTTGCAGGCATGACCTGAGTCTTGGAGCCACTCCCCGATTTCCGGAGAGAATACGTGGTGCCACCTGTGGAAAACTTCATGATACTGCCTGTCAACAACGCCGTAAAAGGAAAAGAATTGCCACTTGCACTGAAGTTTCCCCGAATCTCATTTCCCGTCGCAGCGGCTGAAACCGGGAATTGACTTCCATTAAAGAGAAGTGTCCCCTGAATCCCGCCTCCGGATGATTGCAGTGAAAGAGTAACGCCATCACCGGAGAATGTGCCACTGAATGGAGATAAACCTCCTCCTCCAGCCAGAGGATTCCGAGACGGCAACGCTGCCTTTGTCTCTGCCACAATACTTCGACCGGGAGTTCCTCCAGAAACCCGGGCAAAATAGAGACTGCGGCCTTTGTCACTGTTTTGTTCCATCAGATAGAAAAGAAGTCTTTCTCCCTCGAAATGGACCTCAAAAAAAGCGGACCCCTTACTGTCACTGGCAGTCCCCTCTCCAATACCATCAGCCACCTCTCCATTCAGGGTGATTCGGTACCCATTGCTCCCGACAAGTTCTCCGGTTAATGTCCCGTTTCGCTGTTGATTGAGCTTCAGGGTAAGAGTTCCATTTCCGGTATTCATTGAATAGGTCCCGGAATAGTCTGCGGCTTTTACCGCGGAAAATGTTCCGAATTGGCCAACGACAATCAAAATGAATAGAAGTTTCCTCATAGTATACCCCTCCCAAAAATAAACTTAAATTCACACTCCATTACAGATATTTGGGTTCAGGTTATCATATTTGCGGTCTAAAGCCTCAAAGAATCTCATCAAGCCCCCTCCCACTCACAAAAAAAATTGACAATTTCAAATAGACATTTTAAACTACTAATTGAAACGGTCGAGGGAGAATTGAATGAAAGAAAAATGTGGAAAACCAGTTGCAACCCGTGGGCGATTGCTGGAGGCAGCCAGTCGCATTTTCGCGGAAAAAGGATTTCGCGACACTACAATAGCGGAAATTTGCAGCGAAGCGAAAGCGAACATTGCAGCGGTAAACTACCATTTCAACGATAAAGAAACGCTGTACCGGGAATCCTGGCGATACGCCTATCGGCAGTCGGTCAAAAAATACAAATTCGATGAGACGGTCCATGCAAAGGACTCCGTTCAGGACTGGTTACGGGCATTTCTGAAATCAATCGTCGTAAGAATTCTGGATCCTGAGTGCGTTGAGTTTGAGATTATTGCCCACGAGATGAGCAGCCCCACCGGTCTTCTGGAGGAAATCCTTGAAGAAGAAATCAATCCACAGCGGGAACTTATAAAACAGTTTATCCGTACTGTATTGGGTCCCGATGTCAGTGAACAAACCGTTCGCTTCTGCCACATCAGTATTATGGGTCAGTGCTTTCATCTGTTGATGCACAAAAAGGCTTCCACCAAAGCGGTGAGTAAATTTGAGTGTTTTCGCTTCGATGAAATGAATGCCTATCTGGATCACCTCGTCACTTTTTCACTGGCCGGTCTTTCGGCAATCAGTGATCGAGTCGGGCACAACTGATAAAGCGTGCGTCAAAAAAAGAGAAAATGGAGAGTTAACGATATGAATGAAAATAAAATGGAGGGAGAAAAATCATGCTGAGTCGATTAAAAAAACAAGGGGCCGCTGCTGCTCTCATTGCGAGCGTTACGACAGGTCTTCTGATGGTTGCCTGCGGGCCCAATGGACCCAGTGGCCCAAGGCCAACACCTGAAGTAAGTGTAGTGACAATTCATACGGAACGGGTAGTGCTGACAACGGAGCTTCCCGGCCGTACGGCTCCCTTTCGGATTGCCGAAATTCGGCCCCAGGTCAGCGGTCTGATACAGAAACGTCTGTTTACGGAAGGTTCCAATGTCAAGGCCGACCAGGTGCTCTACCAGATTGACCCGGCACCTTATCAGGCGGCCTACGATCAGGCGAAAGCTGCCGTCGCAATGGCTGAAGCCAATCTTCCCGCCCTTCGTTCCAGAAAAGAACGGCTGAAGGGTCTTGTTGCCATTCATGCCGTGGGGCAACAGGACTACGATGATGCTGTGGGGGCTTTGAACCAGATGGAAGCTCAGCTCCAGGCCAGTAAGGCATCAATGGAGAGTGCAAAGATTAACTTGTCCTACACACCGATCAAAGCCCCGATTTCGGGCCGCATCGGTCGGTCCAGCGTGACGGAAGGGGCACTGGTTACGGGATATCAGCCCGTTGCCATGGCTACGATTCAGCAACTGGACCCTGTCTATATCGATGTGGCTCAGTCCACAACCGAATTGCTGAGACTGAAGAGACGCCTGGCAGATGGTCGCCTGGATAAGAACGTCACACAGAATAAAGTTCGCATCATCCTGGAGGACGGTACAAAGTATCCACTGGAAGGCACCTTGAAGTTTCGTGATGTTTCAGTTGACCCAACCACCGGTTCCGTTATCCTGAGAGTCGTTGTTCCAAACCCGGATGGCGTCCTCCTACCGGGCATGTTTGTCCGTACAGTTGTTGAAGAAGGGGCCAAAACCAATGCAATCCTTCTTTCCCAGCAGGCCGTTGCCCGTGACCCCAAGGGCGATCCATATGCTTTGGTCGTGGATGCGGGAGGTAAAGTCGCGCAACGGATGCTGACACTTGATCGTGACATTGGCAGCAACTGGCTTGTCTCATCCGGTCTGGCTTCAGGTGACCACGTGATCATGGAAGGGCTGCAGAAGGTGAGAGCGGGAGCTTCCGTGAAAACTGTCCCTTTCATTGAAGATGGCACAACACGTTCGACTCATGAAAACAAGGCTCAGTCCGCCGCTCAATCGAACTAACGGAGGCCAGTAATGTTATCTAATTTTTTTCTGGCTCGTCCCGTTTTCGCCTGGGTTATCGCCATTGTTATGATGGCGGCAGGTGCGCTGGCGATCTATAACCTGCCCATATCGCAGTATCCCCCCATCGCGCCGCCTTCCATCAGCATCAGTTCATTTTACCCGGGTGCTTCGGCCGAAACCGTCGAAGACAGTGTCACGCAGATTATTGAACAGAAAATGACCGGTCTGGACAAAATGTTATACCTCTCCAGTAACAGTTCTTCATCCGGTGCGTCCAGAATCGAACTAACCTTTGCCCCTGGAACGGATCCGGATCTCGCCTGGGCAAAGGTGCAAAATAAACTTCAGCTTGCCATGGCCAGTCTACCGGACGTTGTACAGCGGCAGGGGCTCCAGGTCAGCAAATCTACCCGTAACTACCTGGTCATTATCGGGCTGATCTCTGAAGACAACAGTATGAGCGGTGCCGATTTACAGGATTATGCCGAATCCAATCTGGAGAAAATACTCTCCCGGGTCCCCGGTGTAGGTGAGGTGAACAGCTTTGGCACCCAGTATGCGATGCGTGTCTGGGTTAACTCCGACAAACTGACCCAGTACCACCTGACAATGGCAGACGTGGTCCAGCAGCTCAGGGCATACAATGTGGAGATTTCTGCCGGTCAGTTTGGCGGACTGCCCGCGGTGAAAGGACAGCGGCTGAATGCCTCCATTATTGTTCAGCACTTACTCCAGACACCGGAACAGTTCGCCGCTATTCCAGTTCGGACGAATCCGGACGGCTCCGTTGTGCGCATCAGCGATATCGGCCGGACTGAGCTAGGCAGTGAGCGATACGATATGTCGTCCAATTACAATGGCAACCCCAGCGCAGCAATGGCAGTACGCCTTGCTTCGGGTGCTAATGCGTTGGATACTGCAAATGCAGTCAAGCAGAAATTGAAAGAAATGAGCACCTATTTCCCTCAGGGCATGAAGGTGGTTTATCCGTTTGATACCACGCCCTTTACCAAGGTGGCTATAGAGGAAGTAGTGAAAACGCTGTTCGAGGCAGTTTTTCTGGTTTTCCTGATTATGTATCTTTTCATGGGGACCTTCCGGGCCACCCTGATTCCTACCATTGCCGTGCCGGTGGTGTTGCTTGGGACCTTTGCGGTTCTCGGATTTTTTGGATTCAGTATCAACATGTTAACGATGTTTGCAATGGTGCTGGCCATCGGTCTTCTCGTAGATGACGCCATTGTCGTGGTTGAGAATGTGGAACGAATTATGAGCGAAGAGGGGCTGTCCCCCAGAGAAGCGGCAGCCAAGTCCATGGAAGAAATCACCAGTGCCCTGATTGGAATCGGGCTGGTGCTCGCGGCCGTATTCGGTCCGATGGCATTCTTTCCAGGTTCAACAGGAGTCATCTACCGCCAGTTCTCCATCACCATTGCAGCATCTATGCTGTTGTCGGTCCTGGTGGCGTTGATTCTCACCCCGGTCCTGTGTGCCTCACTCCTCAAACCCGTTCCCAAGGGGCACGAACCGGCAGACAATGCCGTGTTCCTCCTGCGTCCCTTTTTCGCATGGTTTGACCGTCTTTTCTTCCGGGCGCGGGATCAGTATGTCAGAGTGGTTGGCCACCTACTGGCCAGAAAACTGCGTTACGTGTTCCTGTTTCTACTGATTGTGGTAGCAATGGGATACTTGTTTCACCGGATGCCCACTGCCTATCTTCCGGATGAGGACCAGGGAATTCTGATGGTTCAAACTATGCTCCCCTCCGGAGCGACCCTGGAGCAGACAGAAAAGGTCATGAACCGGGTCAGAGATTATTTCCTGAATCAGGAAAAGGAGGGTGTGAGCTCCTTTATGGCAATTTCAGGGCACAGCTTTTCCGGAGATGGACAGAACATGGGTCTTGGCTTCGCTAAACTCAAAGACTGGAAGCTGCGTGAACGGCCGGATTTGAAGGCCAAGGCGATCGCAGGAAGGGCCATGCGGGAATTCTCTAACATAAAGGGAGCCATGGTATTTGCCTTCCCGCCACCGCCCGTGGTGGAACTCGGTGTTGCCACGGGATTTGATTTTGAACTGGAAGACCGAGGTGGTCTGGGACATCAGGCCCTGATGGCGGCCCAGTACCAACTTCTGGGAATGGCAGCTCAAGACCCGAGGTTGGCCAGGGTCCGACCCAATGGCATGGCCGATGTCGCCCAGTACCAGATCGACGTGGATTGGGATAAGGCGGGTGCTCTGGGGATTCCCATCAGTTCCATTCACAACACCATTGCTGCCGCCTTTGGAAGCGCATATGTCAACGACTTTCTCCAGGGTGGACGGGTGAAGCGGGTATACGCTCAGGCTGACGCGGCTTACCGGATGCTCCCAAAAGATTTGAATAAGCTCTACGTTCGCAACACTGCCGGGGAAATGGTTCCTTTTTCTTCCTTTGCCACCGGGCACTGGACTACGGGTTCCCCTCAGTTGAATCGCTACAATGGCTTCCCGTCAGTCGAAATCCAGGGAGAAGCAGCACCGGGAAGAAGCACTGGTGAAGCAATGAAAGCTATGGAAGAACTTGCCTCAAGGTTACCCAAAGGCATTGGCTTTGACTGGACCGGACTCTCATACCAGGAAGTGATGGCCAGTTCCCAGGCGGGATTGTTATATCTTTTTTCAATTTTCGTAATCTTCCTGTGCCTGGCAGCCCTGTACGAAAGCTGGCCGATCCCGATTGCTATTCTGCTGACCTTGCCATTGGGGGTTATCGGTGGTGTTATCGCTTCTACAATAGTAGGTATGCCCAATGATGTTTATTTCCAGATTGGGCTTTTAACCATCCTGGGACTGACCACGAAAAACGCAATCCTGATTGTCCAGTTTGCAAGAGCAAGGGTTGATGAAGGTGTCGGCCTGATTGAGGCAACCCTGGAAGCTGCCAGGTTGCGATTGCGCCCCATTATTATGACTTCACTGGCCTTCGGGTTCGGCATCCTGCCCCTTGTCCTTGCCAAGGGAGCTGGCGCAGGGGCCGAAAATGCGATCGGCACCGGTGTTCTGGGAGGCATGATAACGTCAACTTTTCTGGTAACTTTGTTCGCACCACTGTTTTATGTAATGGTATACAAGGTGCTTGGCAAACGCCATCGAAATGTAACCATGACGCATGTGGAAGTACATCAATCAGGGGATCAATAAAATGAAGAGAAAAATATTCGAACTACTTGGAATAACTTTTCTGCTGGTCGGCTGTACAATGTCTCCGAAATACACACGGCCGGCGGCACCAATTCCAGAGCAATTGCCCAAAAGTGTTGCATCGGATACAACGAATGCGCTGGCAACATCGCCCATGCCCGCAGATATAGGCTGGCAGCAGTTTTTCCCGGATAAGAAACTTCAGGGTATCATTCAGCTTGCCCTGGATAACAACCGCGACCTGCGTCTGGCCGGGTTGAATATGGAAAAGGCGCGTGCCCTCTATGGGATTCAACGGGCTGAGCTCCTCCCGTCTATCAATGCGGTGGGGACTGGGACCCATGCACGAACATCTTCCGATCTGTTGCGTACCGGAGAGCCACAGCGGACAGAGCAATACAGTGTCAACCTGGGGATCACATCCTGGGAACTGGATTTCTTCGGCCGTGTCCGAAGTCTGAAAAACCAGGCGCTCCAGCAATATCTTTCCACAGAATATGCCCGTCGCAGCGCCCAGATTGCGTTGGTAGCCGAAGTCGCACGGACATACTTAACATTGGCTTCAGACCAGGAAAATCTCAAGCTGGCCCAATCAACATATGAAACTCAACGAGACGCGCATGAGTTGATTCAAAAGAGCTACGAAGCGGGTGTGGTCAGTGAGTTGGACCTGGAACGCGCACAAACTCAGGTGGATGCGGCACGGGGAAACATGGCCCGGTACACACAACTGGTGTCACTGGACAGGAACGCGCTGGAACTTCTCCTTGGTTCCCAGGTTCCGGAGGAACTTCTTCCCGTGAGCCTCGACAACATTGAGCCTCCATTGCCTATTTCTCCGGGGCTCTCCTCCGAAGTCCTTCTCCAGCGTCCGGATATCCTCATGGCCGAAAGTCTGTTGAAGGGTGAAAATGCTGCCATCGGCGCAGCCAGGGCAACACTGTTTCCCCGGATCTCCCTGACGACGGCGATTGGAACCGCCAGTCGTAAATTGTCCGGGCTGTTCAAGTCCGGAAACAACACGTGGAATTTTACACCCCAGGTCGCATTGCCCATTTTCGACCCCCGTACATGGTCAGCCCTGAAAGTAAGCAAGGCAAATCGCAAAATTGCACTGGCCCAATATGAGAAGGCTATTCAATCAGCTTTTCGTGAAGTGGCGGATGCCCTTGCGGTAAAGCGCACAGTTGATCAGCAGGTGTCTGCGCAACAATCTATCGTTAACTCAACTAGAAATATTTACAAGTTGTCGAATGCGCGCTATAAACAGGGAATTGACAGCTATCTCGACGTATTGGATGCTCAACGATCACTTTACGCCGCACAACAGAGACTTATTTCCCTGCGTCTGGCAAAACTGGCCAATCGCGTCAGGCTATACGCGGTGCTGGGTGGCGGCGACAAGGCCGAAAACGGTCCAAAAGACAGCCCTTCAAAAGGGAAGTAAGCTGGTACGGGATATGGAACGGACAGGGCGCCGCGATGAGGACAGCGCCTTTTTCTTGTCGGACAGGGAATTTCCAGGTTGATCTGGGACTCAAAAATGATAAAACATCGTCACTACCTGCATCGGAGGTTATGAAAGTGGAAAGCAAAATCAAACAGGCTCTGGGTCTTGCCTACTCTCCGGTAAGTATTGTGTGGACGGATGAAAAACCGGAAAACGCAAAAGAATTCAAAGAAAATGCCTGGGGCTGCTCCATGTGGCTGCTGGCCAGCGCGGCAAAGGGGAAAACAGCGGTTTTTTCCAGAAAAACCTACGGATGCTGGGGGAATGGAGTCGGAATGGGGTTCGGTAACCAGTACCTGGCTTTCCCCGGCGGAATAGACGGTTTCTGCCGATTCCTGTCCACCGGAAATGCCAATTCAGAAAAAGGAAAAGCCGTCGCGGAACAATTGAAACCCCATGTAACCGAATCATTCATGGAAGATTTCCTCCATGGTGAAGGATATCTCGTATCCCCCAAGCTGGTGGAAGACTTTGTTGAATCCATGCCCATGATGGATGTACCCACTGAGTTCGTGGTCTTTAAGCCCCTCTCAATGCTCGACCCGGACACTGAAACACCGGAAATCGTAGTTTTTCTAGCCACACCAGACCAACTTTCAGCACTGGTAATTCTTGCAAACTATGGAAGGCCAGGTGTGGAAAACGTAGCAATTCCCTATGCTGCCGGCTGTCAGACCATTGGAGTTTTCCCCTATCGGGAGTCCCGATCCGAAAACCCAAGAGCCATCATCGGCTTGACAGACATTTCAGCAAGAAAGAACCTCCGCAACCAACTCGGCAAAGACCTGTTCACCTTTTCCCTTCCCTGGAAAATGTTTCTGGAACTGGAAAGTCAGGTGGAAGGCAGTTTTCTTGAAAAGAGCACCTGGAAGGCACTGATGGAATAGCGGCTCTGCTGCCCGCTTACACTTTCACTGGTACTGGCATGAACGACAGATGGTGTTCATGTTTTTTGACATCGGTAGATTTTACTGCCCCAACCCTTTCCTTCGGGAACGATGGTCACTTCCCAGTTGAACCAGTGGTAATCCAGGATTTTTTCCACATGGGGCGGAGAATGATAGTAGGAACGGATTTTGAAGCGCTTTTTCCCCACCTTCAATTCCGGTTCCCGACGCTGGGGAATGAGGTTGAACAGGAAGATGCCGCCCGGCTTCAGAACCCGAACGGCCTCTGCAATGATCAAGCCGGGATCTTTCAGGTGAACAAAGAAAAATGCCGCCACCAGCAGGTCCACCTTCTCATTTTTCAATGGCAGATCTTCCCCCGAATTTGCCTGCAAAAGCTGCGCCCTCGGTGCTCTGTGAACGGCGTTTCGTAGCATATTCATTGAAATATCCATTCCGATGAAAGTATTGGCCCTTTTCTCAATCTCCCCGGAAATGCGCCCGTCTCCAATACCAAGCTCCACCGCTACGTCTGCTTTATCCGGAAGAAGCCGGATAAAATCCGCCCGGTCGAAGGAATCAAGCTTTCGATAATCCTTTGAGTATGAATCGGCATACAGGTCGTAGCCCTCACGGGAACCCACCATTTTTACCATATCCCAACCCCTTTCGATGCAAGGTAAGACAAGGTTGAGGTTAAGGTTAAGGTTAAGTTAAAACAGGGAGTTGGCCATCCCCGTTCTTTCCTACTCCTACTCCTACGCCTACGCCTACGCCTACCCCAACTCCAATTCATAAGAGCCCCTTTCCCTTCATCCATTCATCATTGAAAATGGTGCTGAGATAACGGGATGCGCCGTCGGGGAAGATGGTTACAATCCGCGCAGGTTTGTCCAGCTCTCTGGAAAGTTTCCGCACTGCCCAGAGTGCTGCGCCGCTGGAACCGCCAGCCAATACACCTTCTTTCTTAACCAGCTCCCTGGCGGCAAGGAAGGCATCCCGGTCTGTGACCCGAATGATGTCATCAAGAACGTCAAATTCCGCTGTCTTGATAAGAAATTCGTCTCCAAGACCTTCAATGAGATAGGGGCCGGGGCTTACGTGTTCCTTGCTGTGAAACCAATCGTAAAAAACCGAACCCACCGGGTCCACTGCCACTACTTTTATATTGGGATCCTGTTCTTTCAGGTATCGGCCGGTCCCACAGATAGTCCCACCGGTGCC
>PFTO01000136.1 GCA_002789615.1 Acidobacteria bacterium CG_4_9_14_3_um_filter_49_7
CATTGGTCGTCGTCCAACTAAGGGTTGAGCTGCCGCCGTTTGTAATGGTGCTCGGACTGGCACTGAAGCTGTCGATTGTCGGGGCCGGGGTGGTCCCGGAAGCGGTTATCGTTACATCGTCCACATACCAGCCGGTCTTGTTTACTGAACTGTCACATGCCATCCTGAAGCGTACAATCACTTTGTTGCCAGTGAAAGAACCAAGATCCACGCTGACCTGAGTCATTGTCCCCAGGGAGCCGCCGGTCCAGGCGCTACGCCCACCGATGGGGGATGAATAACTGGTTGAAATAGTCCCGGTGTATCCACCTGTAGTAATGTGGCTGCCAAGATCAGTGAAGGTGTTACCACCGTCGGTGGAAATTTCAACAACAGCGCCATCATAAGTATTCTCAAGATAATAAGTGTGCCAGAATGTCAACGTCCCAGTGGACGCTGAACGAAGGTCGATCTCCTGCGTCATGAGCATATCGTCCTTCACGCTGGGCTCATCTGCACTGAACCATGAATGGCTGCCCGAATGGACATAAGAAGTGGAAACAATCACCCACGGAGAGGAGCCCTGCGCAGCCGTTGTCCATTTTGAGCTTCCGCTCTCCATGTCATCGCTGAAACTGGTTGGTGTCACCGGCTCCGCTGTTGTTGTGAATGTGGAGGTTCCACTGACTGATTCATTATTGGAGCTGTCCTTGGATCGGACCCGATAATAGTAAGTTGTCTCGGCGTTTAGTCCGCTCAGTGTCACAGAGTGGCTGGTTGCATAACCACCGGGTGTCGCAGTCAATCCCAGAGAAGAACTGGTTCCGTACTCAACTGTGGAAGTAGCTGCTTCATCGGTCGTCCATGTTACCGTTGCGCTGTCAAAGGAAGGATTCACGGAAATGCCGGTAATGACCGGTGGTGTCGTATCGGGAGCAGATGTACCGAAGCCTGCGTGGGCTACCAGTGCAAAGGGCTGTGCCCCCTGAGGTACGTTGTACCCTTTCACAGTGATTGTGTACGTCCCCGTCACCGGAGAAGCAATATCCACAGTCTCAACATTGTTGGTGTGGTCCGCGCTACTGAGATGGTTTGGATAATAAGTCGTGCCGGTGGGAGACTGAACGGTCAGGTCCAGATCGTTCACAAGCTGCTTGCTGGACGAAGTGGATGCCGGATAGTCGGTCCATGCCAGCGTCACGTGCATGGGAACGGATCCATCGGAAACATCCCAGGAATACGTCTTCGTCCCGTTTGTATTCAGTCCTGTTCCCTCGTCCGCATACTTCATCTGTACCGGTGCAGATGGGAGAAAGGCATTTCCAAGGTCAACACGCCCCCATCCCTCTACATTGTTTGGGCGGGTGGAAGGCTGTTCCCTTGTGGAACCGGTTCCATACTGACCGGGATACATGTCGTAAGCGCCATTCATCATGGAAGCCTTGATCAGGGCCGAGCTGGGGGTAATTCCCTCATGTTGAATAAAAAATTCGCGAACGACTACGGCCGCGCCGGCAGTCAGCGGATTGGACATGGACGTGCCGCCTTCGTAGAGATACCAGCTGTCATAAACGCCCCAGCCGGTACCGGCACTGGAATCCTGAGAACGGACAGAGATGATATTTGAGCCCGGTGCCACGATATCCGGTTTAATTCTGCTATCATCGCAGGGACCGCGGCTGGAGAAAGCCGACATTCCATCTGCATTGTCACATACATTGTCACTCTTAATTGGTTCAGTGGGATAACTGGTGGGCCACCATGTGCCCCAATATCCCACATTCTGGTTAACATTGCTCTCGGACGCGCCCACTGTGATGCAGTTCTTGGCAGTTCCGGGAGAGCCCATGGAATCCAAATCCACAACGCCGTCCCGGTTGCTGTCCACACCATCATTGCCCGCTGAGAATGTTATCACCATATCTTTATGGTTCCACGCGAACTGGTCCACCTGCACCGCAGACGTGTCGTATTGACCGGCAACCGGTGCGCCCCATGAATTGGAATGAACCCGTGCTCCATCATCATAAGCCTGTTGAAACAGCGTATTCAAATCTGACGGAAGACCACCGAGACTGCCCCTGGAATCCAGTACTGACTGTTCCACCAGTCTCGCCTCATATGCCATCCCCCTGAAACGACCATTGGATTTTGTACCATTCCCCACAACAGAACCGGCAGTGTGGGTACCATGTCCATTCGTATCTGACCAGTCGTTCGTACGACCCAGCGCGTAAGCCGCTAAAATCTTGTCATTGTGACCGTCACTGTTTGTATCCTTATAAAAATCAAGGTGAATGGAATCCATGTTTCCGACATCCAGACCCGTGTCGCAAACAGCTGCAATCTGAGAAGCGCCGGTGTAACCTGCGTTCCACATCGCGTCAACATTCATGATGTTGCGGGAGGCTTCATTCTTCGCTCCATGGCCCCCACCTTTTACAGGAACATCCACCATCATACTGTGGAGTTGGGGTGCGACATATGCTTCCACCCACTTTAATCCGGGAATCCTTGTCAATTGCGGCAGGGCACCCACAGGTACCGTTGCCAGAAAAGTAGATTGCCAGCCGGAAACACCGGACTTTTCAACTGCCGCTCCCATATCCGCCAGCTCAAAACGGCAAATCCTCGGATCCACGAAAGAATAAAGAGAAACCTGAACTTTAACCGTTGCAGC
This sequence comes from Acidobacteria bacterium CG_4_9_14_3_um_filter_49_7, assembly GCA_002789615.1. Taxonomy (GTDB): domain Bacteria; phylum Acidobacteriota; class Holophagae; order Thermotomaculales; family Thermotomaculaceae; genus UM-FILTER-49-7. The sequence goes on from PFTO01000136.1 coordinate 2,660, forward strand.
TTTAGAATTCTTCAACTTGGTGTCAATGCGGAAAGCCGGCTGGTAGATCCCTTTCCATTGAATGGACGAGTCCTGCAGCGCGTTCATCTGAGAGCCTGTTGTCCAGACCACAAACGCGTTGTCCGGGATATAATCCGCGATCTTCATATCATGCCGGGAAAGCAGATCCTTGATGCTGCTGTCAATCGAACGATTGAACTGAACAATATACAACCGCATTTCACTGGCCGGATACTGTACAACGTAATACGGATTGCTTCCGACCCGGGCCTTAATCTGCGCCATTGCCTTGGCGGACGTATCAATGCGTCCTGCCTTAAGGAAGAGCGTAGTACTTCCTGCAAATACTGTAGCACTCATCAGAGTTACGATGAATAAACCAAGCAAACGTCTCATGTAAAACCCCCTGAAACAATATTTCATCGCAGGCTCTCGAAGAGACCCGCGCTGCAGCCTTACTTACTGAATTTCAGCCGTACCCCCGTCAAAAGTTTGAGACTGTATGTGGCTGAAATCCGGTTTCGGTTGAAATCATTGTTTAGTAGGAGACATTCTCGCTCTGACGGCAGAGAATGGAGTCTCTGCCTGGTGGAAGTGACTGAATACTTTTCTTCCTGGAAACGAATTGAATCAACAATAATGGAATTTGAACTCACTCGTGCTCCTGCCTCTATCTTGGAATAATAGATAACCTTATCATCGAGGGAAAAACAATGCAAGCCCTTTCTTTCATTTTTATAATATTTTTTTTCTTAATTATAATTGTTAACAAGTTTTGCTTAAACTGTATAACTGGTGGACAGCCACAAGCAGCACGATTTTTTTTGATTGTGAAAAACAGTTTTCCCGGAATGTGTTCGCGTATCTGATAGAAAAATATTAAATACTCTAACCGTAAAACACTGATTACACCTAGCCTAACTAAATTGCACTATTTATGGTGCATACCGAAAAAGCAAAATGAGCACAACGCTATCCAGAATTTTCCACAAGGTTTTTCACAGCTTTTTCCACAGATTCTGTCAAAACCGGCAAAACGGTTTCAAGTGATCCCAGATGCGCTGAAACGAATGGCATCGTGTCAATTGTGTCAGAAACCACCTTTACGCAATAGAAGGGAATTGAGTTTTCTTTTGCCCATGATGCCTGGGGATAGCACTCCATGTCCACAACATCGCCCGGAATGGACTGTTTTTCTTTCTGCGAAAGAATCGGTCTGCAAACAGTCGTAAGATCCCCATCCGAACCAGACGGAATGTCAATGCACATTCCGGTTCCACCGTCCCGGACCCTGGAAGGCCTCACAATATCTCCAATTCGATATCCGGTCCTCAATGCGCCACAAATTCCCGCGTTCAGCACTGCTGTGCAATCGGACAACAAAAGCGAACCTGGAAAATCTGAAATACCCATCCCGGTGGAGAGAATGCTGACCGATCCGGACTGCAATCGCAGACGCAACCATGCACTGGCCATCAATGCTCTCTTTTCCCTCGGAAGCGCAACTACAATTAGAAGATTTCCTTTTCCGATTTCAAACTCCTGGTCATCAATTCCACCACGCCCTCGGCAGGTGCTTTTCCATCGTAGATAATTTCATAGACTTTCTCGGAAATCGGCATTTCCATTCCCATTTTCGTCACAAGCTGTTTCACGGATATGGCGGTCTTGACACCTTCCGCCACCATTTTCATGGAAGAAACGATGTCATCAATGTTGCGGCCCTTTCCCAGTTCCCTGCCTACTGTCAGGTTCCTGGACAAGCCGCCAGTACAGGTCAGTACCAGGTCTCCCATCCCCGCAAGACCTGAAAAAGTAGTAGGATCTCCGCCAAGGACCAGCCCCATCCGCATGATTTCCACCAGACCCCGGTTAATCAATGCCGCCCGGGTATTGAGACCATAACCCAATCCCTCGACCATACCGGAAGCCAGTGCAATGACATTCTTCAAAGCGCCACAAAATTCGATTCCAACCAGATCTGTGTGACGGTAGAGACGAAAATAGTCGCAGGCAAAAGCATGTTGAATTTCCTTGGCCATTTTTTCGTCCTCAAATGCAACGGTGACTGCAGTGGGATATTTCTTTGCCACTTCTTTGGCAAAACTCGGCCCTGATATTACGCCGATCTGACGAACACCGGCGGGGTCCAGAAACTCGTGGAGGATTTCTGTGACCCGCTTTAACGTGTTGTTTTCAATCCCTTTGGAAGCGGAGAGAAAGACCATACCGGGTTTCACAAAGGGAACCAGGTTCGGAAGAACATGACGGTACACTTGGGTTGGAACCACTGTAAGGATAATCTCCGCCTCATCCATACAGCTTTCAATGTCATGGCTTGGTGTTAAATTATCCGGGAACGGAAATCCCGGCAGATAAATAATATTTTCCCTTTTCTCAAGGATTTCGGCGGAACCGGGCTCTTCAAATACCCACAAACGTACTTCATGTCCCACATCGGCAAGTAACAAAGCCAGAGCCGTTCCCCAGCTACCGGCACCAATCAAGGCAATTTTCATAATTTCCTCCTCACTGTTCGCGTCCTTTTCGCACAAAGCCCGACAATTTTTTTCTCATCTTCCGACATATTTAATTCCCTGTCTCATTGCCCGTTTCCAATTCCTTTCCATCATGACCGGACAAGGGGAAGGACTCAAGAACATGATACACCGCCCCATCCGGCTTCAGTTCACTTTGAAACAGAACCAATTCCTTCACCGGAATTGACGTCGCCAAAACCGGATGCTTCTTCTCAATCTTGCCTGGCCTTTTGGGGCGATAAATGGTGATATGGGGAGAAAACGGTCGCTTCTCCAACTGAAATCCAACCCTGGAGCATGCCTTGTCCACCTGCTCCGCAAGAAACCGAATTGACTCAATCGGTTTTAATATTACCGCTATAATTCTGGGAGCCTCCGGATTTCCGAAGGACGTCAACTGATCCAATTCCAGTTGAAAGGGTAAAATTTCCTGAACCGAGTCCCGAACCACTGCAGTCAACGCTGGAATCTGGTCCTCCCTGACAGGGCCCAGGAATTTAACAGTCAAGTGCATGGATTCAGGCCGGGTACGTCCTCGTCCACCATAAACCGGCATCAGTTTTTCCTGCACATTGGACAATAAGTCCCTTGCCAAATCCGTCAATGGCACCGCCAGAAACAAGCGCCTTTCAACCATTGGAAACACCTTTTTTTCCTGCCTCGTCCTTAGATATCAGTATGCGAATCATATTCAACGCTGCGGTCACAGACTGTTCACGGACCATCTCCCGGCTCCCTGCAAAATGAAATTCCCGCCCGACTCTTTCCCTACCGTCCGTAACACTCACAAAAACCAGTCCTGCGGGTTTTTGCTCACTACTGTCTGGGCCGGCAACACCGGTAATGGCGATCCCATAATCCGATTCAAACGCCCCCCGTATCCCGTTGGACATCCAGTCCGCAACTTCCCGGGAAACCGCTCCCTTTGAGGCAAGCATATCCTCCGGGACACCAAGCAACCGTGATTTAGCATCATTCTGATAAACAACAAAGCCACCGAGAAACGCACTTGAACTGCCAGGGATATCCGTCAGAGTTTTTCCCAGGAGGCCACCGGTGCAGGACTCCGCCACAGAAACTGTTTTCCCGGCTTTTATCAGTTGCTCAAGAACGATTTCCTCCAGAAACCGGTCACCTTCAGAATAGAAGCCCTCCGGAAATTCTGCCTTCACGGCGGCCGCCATATCCTCCACTTTATCGCGATTCATTCCGGTAAGCACTACCTGCACCCTGCGGAGGCTGGCAAGAATGGCAAACTCCAATTCCTGGTTGGAAAAATCAAACTTCCGGAGCCGCTGGTCAATCACGGACTCGGGAATTCCCCCAAAATTCATGGAAATGCTGTATGGAACAGGAAAATCCCATTGTTCCTTCAAACGGTCCAGCACAAAATGATCCATCATGTGGCGCATCTCACGGGGCACACCCGGAAGAAGCACTATCACGGTGCCATCCTTTTCCAGGTAAGTCCCCGGTGCGGCGCCAGGTCCGTTCGGAATCGATTCCGCTCCGTTCACCACATAGGCTTGTTTCGTGCTATTTTCCTGAAATTCAGTGCCCCGATCCAGATAGCGTTGTCTCAGGCCTTCCAGAATTTCCGGGTCCAGCCTCATGGAAAGCCCCAACGCTTCAGCCAGCATGTCCCGTGTAATGTCATCACGGGTCGGACCAAGACCCCCCGTGCTGACCACCAGATCCGATCGGGCAATGGCGGACAGAAACGCATCTTTCAGCCGCAGTGGGTCATCTCCGACCACGCTTTTTCTCACCACCTGGATTCCCAGCCTGCTCAGTGCTTCAGTCAGGTACAGGGAATTGGTGTCAATCTTGTCCCTTCCCAGCAATTCAGACCCGATAGCGATGAGCTCGGCTTCCATAACTACACCTTTACTACGCCTTCGCGATGTCGCTGCGGTACACCATTCCGTCAAACCGAACAGCATCAATGCCATGATAGGCGACTGATCGTGCTTGTTCCACATCCCGCCCCATTCCGGTTACTGCAAGAACACGCCCGCCTGCTGTAACGAGATTTCCATCTGCCATTTTTGTTCCGGCGTGAAACAATGTAGCCGAATCCGGAAAATCCGGAGAAATGCGAATGGACAGACCTTTCCTGTATGCGCCGGGATATCCTGCCGACGCGCCCACAACGGTGACCGCCACTTCTTCTTTCAAAACCAGTTTTCCCGAAAGATTTCCGGCTGCAGTTGAGGCAAGGATCGGAACAATATCCGATTCAATCCGGGGAAAAATCACCTGACTCTCCGGGTCACCAAATCGCACATTGAATTCCAGAACAAACGGACCGTTCTTTGTCAACATCAGTCCGAAAAAAACCGTTCCCCGAAATTCGATCTCATCCTGCCTGAGCCCGTTGATAAAGGACTGAATGATTCCATATTCAATGGTAGACAACAGGGATTCGTTCACTCCCGGAGCCGGCGACACCGCCCCCATCCCTCCGGTATTGGGTCCTTTTTCCCCGTCAAATATCTTCTTATGATCCTTCGCTGTTGGTAGAACCACATAGGATTTTCCATCGGTAATAATGTGAATCGATGCTTCCACACCAACGAGAAATTCTTCCAGCACGACCCTGGCCCCGGCTTCTCCGAATGCCCGTTTTCCCATGACTGTTTCTATAGCCGATTCAGCCGACTTCAAATCTTCACAGAGGAGGACGCCTTTCCCCGCCGCAAGCCCGTCCGCCTTTACGACAAGGGGAACCTCCGCGTCGTCGGAAGACAGAAAAGTAAGGGCGTCTTCCTGATTGTCAAAGGTATGGCTGGCCGCAGTGGGGATGCCATGGCGGAACATAAACTCTTTGGCAAAAACCTTTGAGCCTTCCAATATCGCCCCGGTCCGGGATGGTCCAAATACCGCCAGTCCAACTGCTCGAAACCGGTCGGCAAGGCCATCCACCAGGGGTTGTTCAGGTCCCACCACCGTTAAGTCAATGTCATTTTCCAGGGCAAACTCCAGCAATGCGTCCAGATTTCCAGCTTCGATGGGCACATTTTCCCCAACTTCCGCAGTTCCGGGGTTCCCCGGAGCACAGAAAATATGGGACACCAGTTCTGAGGATGCAATTTTCCAGCAAAGCGCATGCTCACGTCCACCGCCGCCAACCACGAGAACCTTCATTCCACTCTCCCGTAATCATCGTTCAATACTGACATTTAACAACATTACGCAGCAAACCGCAAGGGGAAGATAAGGTGAGAAAAATTGGAATCTATTTTATAATGAGAATGTTGCCTTATTTATTCTTCAGAATTTACCGGAACACCCTTTTCAACTTCGTGACGCCCCCGAATGACGTCCATCACGTCAATAATGGCAAAATAATTCAGGACTGCGGCAGTAATCAGAAAAGATGTTCCAAACTCAAAAGTGAAGCTCTTGACTATACCCGCACTGTATGGAGTTAACGCAAGAGCCACATATAATGGGCCCAATCCCAGTTCCACCAGCGCACCCCACTGGAACAGGACATTTTCGTCTCCCGGAGTGTACACCTGCCCGTGAAGATAAATGCCGTAAACATACATAAAGACAATGATCCCACCGAGCACACAGGCACGGCGTTTCTGTCCAAGGAGATAATGGCCCAGGCCTGGGAAAAGCCACGCCATGCACATCATAAAAATTTCTCTACGGTCTATATTCATTTATGAAGTCCTGATCACATACTTGATATCTGCAGATTCATATTCGCCGTGTTCCCCCTCAATGTTGAGGGTAAACGTACCGGCCGACAATTCCGGAATGGAAAAGGCTGTCTCAAAAATCCCGGCACCATCGGTATACCCTTCCGTTACCAGTGTGGGCTCCTGCTGTGTGCTCAGAATTTTCACCATCACCTTAACCCGGGAAACCGGATCGCCGCCATTTCTCGCCATCGCAGATAATTTGAGGTGAATTTTGGAGCCGGACCGAAATTCCTGCCCTTCATCCTCCAGAACCAGAATCATTTCATCCTTGGCGCTGGAATGGTTAAGATAGGCCAGCACCACCTCATCAAGGGTCTTTTTCGAAAGGAGCTCATCCAATGAAGCGTCATCCCCCTCATCATACTTGCCCACTTTGATATCCCGGATTACCCTGCGATGCTGGTCTTCCATCAGCTGTGTGATCAACGTCTCGTCAAATCCATCCACAATCTTCTCTGAATAGTCAAAGCGAATGGAATCAAGAATCTGTCCACCGACATAAATCAAACTCTCAATCTTGGGGTTGGACTCGCCCTTATCTTCCGTCTGGACATGGAAAAGCCGGCCGCCATGTTTCACATCTGTGTTGAACCCAGTAATCATCGGGCATCTCCCTCCCAAAATTTCAATCCTGATTATACACACACACAGAATCATCGTCAACTGTGGTGGAAGAAGGAAAAACTAAGGATAGAGCTAAGGCCGTGACTTGAAAGAGTGGGCAGTGTATTCAGCTGCCTCAGTCTCAAGATGGAACTGCGTCACATCGGGTAATCCCCGGAAATGCACCTATTCAAAGGCTTTATGAATCTAAAACTAATTACAAGTCCGTGTATCTTCCGGATAGTTATTCATTTGAATACACACCTTTTCCTTCACCTACAGCACTGCATTCACTTAAAGCCAACAACAACTGTTCCTATTTGGTGAGCTGTCTCACATTTGTTC
>PFTO01000034.1:0-3867 GCA_002789615.1 Acidobacteria bacterium CG_4_9_14_3_um_filter_49_7
AATGCCGGCCCGAAACTCCTTCACCATCAGTCCCCCGGATTTGGCTGTTGCCTTCCAGTGAACGTCCCGCATCGGGTCTCCCTGCCGGTAAGGTCGAATATCCGTAAAATCCTCTCCGGCTGGATGTGGAAGTGCCCCAGAACCAGCAATAGATTGTATTCCCGCGAGTAACTCCCGTACGTCAGTCAGTTCCGGATACACCAGGAACGACTTTGGATTCTTCAACTTCACCACATTGCGGTAAAAGCCGAAGGGATATCCCGATGAGAGCTTCGTGTGAGACAGGCGGATCCTGCCCCGTCGGGCAAATGTAACGGCCTCCTTCACTTCTACCATGCCTTCGGGATCAATCAATGGCGCTACAGCGAACATTCCAGCCTCAGCATCTTTCAGACTCACGAGGAAAGCGGGCCCGTGCTTGCGATCATTAAAAAAACGGTAAACTGCGGTCTGGCTAAAGCCTGCATACACCGGTTCCTCCACCACCACATCTCCGCTGAGTTTTTTAAGGTTGAAATAACCTGCCACAACGTCCAGCAAGCCCAGTGACAACATCATTGCGGTGAGAAGGTAAATCAGGTTATTGCCAGTGTTCAGCGCTGCCATCGCAACGAGGACACCGGTAATAAGCAGTCCCTTCCCTTCCTTTGTAAATTTCATCTCTCTCAGACCGGCCGGGGAATCCCCCGGATTATCACATCCACCAACTCCCTTGCGTGACGAATTTCATGTTGACGCTTCAGAAGGATCCTGTGGCCAATCACAAAGGGGGCAATCGCTTGAATGTCATCCGGCACGACAAAATCACGATCATGGAGAAACGCATAACCCTTTGAGGCCTGCACCATGAACCTGGCCCCCCGTGTACTGACTCCAAGCCGAACCTCCTCGTGCTTACGGGTCGCTCCAACGATCTGCAGAATGTACTCCACCAGACTCTCATCCATAAATATTCCGCTGACCTGATCCCTCGCTTTCAGAATGTCCTCCACTGTGACAATGGCTGTCAATTTCTCCAGATCCTCAATGGGGCGCATCTCCATCAATGCCTTTTTCTCTTGCTCAAATGGCGGATATCCCATATGTAAATGCATCATAAATCGATCCATCTGGCTTTCAGGAAGGGGAAAAGTGCCGTGGTATTCCAGCGGGTTCTGGGTCGCAATTACCATGAACGGATTGGGAAGGGGATGGGTTTCCCTGTCAATAGAGACCCGATGCTCATTCATGGCTTCCAGCAGGGCCGACTGGGTCTTGGGATTGGTGCGGTTTATTTCATCAGCCAGTACAATGTTGGCAAAAATCGGACCCGGCTTGAATCGGAAGTTCTGCTCAGCGGGGTTGTATATATTTACGCCGAGAATATCGGACGGGAGAAGGTCGCTGGTAAACTGAATACGGTTGAATGTGCACGCTGTTGCCCGGGCCAGTCCCAGTGCAAGTGTTGTCTTTCCCACACCGGGAACGTCCTCGATCAGCAGGTGTCCGCCGGAGACCAACGTCACCACAGACATCTTCACCGCCTCTTCCTTCCCTTTGACGATATCATTCAACAGTGCAGTGAGTTTTGCGATCCAGGCCATGTGCGCCTCCTTTCTCTTATTTTAACACAGAGGAAAGAAAGTGCCCCGCGTGCTTGTTGGATCCGGGCGTTCAGTGCTCTGGTATCAAAGCAGCACAGGTGCCAGAAACGTTACCAGTTCCTATCTTGCTCACTTAGACAGACTCCCAGACTTGTCCCTACTAAAAAAAACGGGGCGTTCGCCCCGCTTTGGTCAATCCAGCATGTGGACGATGAGTCCACTTCTAAGTTTCGGTTCAAACCAGGTAGATTTGGGCGGCATGGTCTTGCCCGCGTCAGCGATCGCAATCAACTGCTCAATTGAGGTGGGATACATTGAGAAGGCAACGGCGAATTTTCCGCTGTCCACGAGCCGCTCCAGTTCTTTTGTTCCCCGGATTCCCCCGATGAAATCGATGCGATCATCGGTGCGTGGATCTCCAATGCCGAGGACAGGTGTCAACAGGTTTTCCTGGAGAATGCTGACATCCAGCGAAAATACCGGGTCATCTTTGGGATAGCTTCCTTCCTTCGCTGTGAGCGTGTACCATTCTCCCCCTGAGTACATGCAGACGTTAGTCGGATAGCCCGGTTCTTTCCCCCCGTTCTTTTCCAAGTTGAATTTTTCCGCCACTTTTCCCAGATATTGAGCTTCCGTCAAGCCGTTCAGGTCTTTTACCACCCGGTTGTACGGCATGATGGCAAGTTGATTGTGGGGAAAGTACACTGCAAGAAAAAAGTTGTACTCCTCTTCCCCGGTATGGCCGGGGTTATCTTTTCTCCGCCAATCACGCACCTTGGCGCCTGATGCGGAACGGTGATGCCCATCCGCCACGTACACAGCGTTCATCTCCGCGAACAGGGATTCCAGTTTACTGATCGTTTCCTGATCGCGAATAACCCAGAAAATGTGCCCGATGCCGTCATCGGACACAAAATCATATTCCGGTTCACCTTCCGTCACTTTTTCGATGAGAGCATCCACTTCGTTGACCGCTTTGTAGGTTAGAAATACGGGGCCCGCATTAGCATTGAGTTCATACACATGCCGGGTCCGGTCTTTTTCTTTGTCCGCCCTTGTTAGCTCATGCTTTTTTATGCGGTCTGCATTGTAGTCATCGGCGGACGCGCATCCGACCAGGCCGGTCTGGACATGGTTTCCCATTTTCTGGCGATAAACGTACAGATGGTTTTCGCCGTCCTGTACCAGTATCCCGTCCCGAATTAGCGTGTTAAAGTTTTCCCGTCCCGCCTGGTACACCCGGTCATCGTACAGGTCAATGGAAGGGTCCAGGGTGATTTCAGGTTTAACCACCCGGAGAAAGCTGTAGGGATTGCCGGAGGCCAATTTCCTGGCCTCCTCTGAATTCAATACATCGTAGGGGAAAGATGCCACCTTTTCCGCAAGGTCGCTGGTGGGGCGCACTCCCCTGAATGGCTTGATCCGTACCATTTTCAGCTCCGATTTCAGAACTTGCCGCGAATCAGCTCATCCAGATTCGGTCTGCCGATTTCCTGTAGGTCATAATACACACGGGTGCTGGGCTTATCAATTTTTACGACCCGGCGCAAGTCGATGGGAGTACCGATAATCACGCTGTCACAGTCTGTGGCGTTGATCGTAGTCTCCAGATCCTTGATCTGCTGGTCCGAATAGCCCATGGCCGGCAGAAGAACACCGATTTCAGGGTATTTTTCAAACGTTTCCGCAATCTTACCCACTGCGTAGGGTCTCGGATCAACCATGTCCGCTGCGCCGAATTTCTCAGCCGCAACCGTACCGGCACCGTAAGTCATTTCGCCGTGGGTGAGAGTTGGTCCATCTTCCACTACCAGCACTTTTTTACCTCGAATCACAGCGGGATCGTCCACCTGAATCGGGGACGCGGCATCCACGATGATGGCGCCCGGATTGGCCATGCGGGTGTTTTCCCGAACTTCCTCAATATTTAAGTAATCAGCGGTATCCACTTTGTTGATTACAACAATATCTGCAGCCCGGAGATTCACCTCACCGGGATAGTAGCTGAGTTCGTGACCTGGGCGATGGGGATCCACAACCGTGATCAGCAGATCCGGTTTGTAAAATGACATGTCATTGTTTCCGCCGTCCCATACCACAACGTCAGCTTCCTTTTCCGCTGCCCGAAGGATATCTTCATAGTCCACACCGGCGTACACAACCACGCCTTTGGCAATGTGGGGTTCGTACTCTTCCATCTCTTCGATCGTGCATTTTTCTTTTTTCAGGTCTTCAATGGTGGCAAAGCGTTGACAGCGCTGCTTTTCCAGGTCACCGTAAGGCA
>PFTO01000034.1:3895-13670 GCA_002789615.1 Acidobacteria bacterium CG_4_9_14_3_um_filter_49_7
CAACACGACGCGTTGTCTGGCTCTTGCCGCAGCCGGTTCGGACCGCACAAACGGCAATGACAGGCTTGGTGGACTTCAGCATGGTCCGGTCAGCGCCCATGATTGTAAAATCAGCACCAGCGGCGTTTACAATGGCACTCTTGCTCATGATCACTTCATAAGGAACATCACTGTATGCGAATACCACTTCGTTGACACCATATTCTTTTATCAGCTTAACCAGGTCTTCTTCCGCCTTGATGGGAATCCCGTTGGGATAGTTTTTCCCGGCGAGGGAAGCCGGATACATCCGTCCGTCGATGTCCGGAATCTGAGTCGCAGTAAACGCCACCACCTCATACTGGTCATTGTCCCGGTAGTACATATTGAAGTTGTGAAAGTCGCGTCCAGCCGCACCCATAATCAGAACTTTGGTCTTAGTCATTTTTCCTCCTTAGAGTAGGTAATATAAAATTGCTTTTGCCACATGCAAAAGATTCGCCGCGTTTTCATATATTTCGGATTCCGCAGCCACTTCTGCGGAAATCTCTTCTCCTCTGCGCACCGGCATGCAGTGAAGCACCATGGGTTTGCCACCGGTCATTTCCAACATCTTCCGGTTCACCTGGTAACCCTGAAAGGCCTGGAGCCGTTCATCACGCTCCTCTTCCATACCCATGGAAGTCCATACATCTGTAAAAATGACATCTGCCCCTGATACCGCGTTGATATCATCGGTGATCTCAAAAGCAGTTCCGGCTTTCTTTGCCAGGGCTTCACCCTCTTCCACCACGTCTGGACTGGGTTGGTACCATTCCGGTGAAATAACCGAAATGTCCATCCCCGATTTGGGGCACATCAACATCAGGGAATGGGCAATATTATTACCGTCTCCCACGTAGGCCAGCTTGCGGCCGTCGAGGGTTCCGAGTTTTTTCTTTATGGTGTAAGCGGCTCCCTGTGCACCAACCGGATAATATTTCGCTGTCAGCCCATTGATCACCGGGATTTTGCCAAACTGAACAAAATCTAAAAGATCCTGCTGAGTTCCTCCTCGAATCACGATGGCATCCAGATAGTTGGACAGAACCCTGGCAGTATCGGCCAGAGACTCCCCCCTGGATAACTGAAGGTCCGAAGTTCTGAATAACGAGGTTGTTCCTCCCAGTTGTGCGACACCAACCTCAAAGGCAAACCGCAGCCGGGTGGAAGGTTTCTGAAAAAACAGTCCCACCGACCGACCGGCCAGTTCATTCTGAAACAATTCGGGGGAAGTTTCCATCCGGGTAGCCAGATCCAGAATCCTCTCAATGTCAATACCTTCTGCCTCATTCAGGCGAATCAAATGTTTCATGGAATAATCCGCGTTCCCACTTTTTCAATGTCTTTCATATCTTCAATTGCCTGGGCAGAAGTAATCAATACTTCGCTTCCCCCTGCTTCAATATATTCCATAGCGGATTCAATTTTTGGCCCCATGCTGCCCGCGGGGAACTGCCCTTCTGCAAGCATTTTCCTGGCTTTTTTTACCGTTACCCGGTCCAGTGCCCTCTGCGTCGCTTTCCCAAAGTCAACATATACCTGATCCACTCCGGTCAATGTAATGAACAGGTCCGCTTTCAGGTTGCGGGCCAGCAGGCTGGAGGTATAGTCCTTATCAATTACCGCTTCTACCCCCATGAGATAACCTGAAAAGTCCCGTTTTACCGGAACACCGCCGCCGCCGCCGGCAATTACAACATGACCACTTTCCAGGAGAGCCCGAATAGCCGGTTCCTGAATCACCTCAATGGGCTTCGGAGAAGGGACTACCTTGCGCCATCCCCTTCCTGAATCCTCTTTCATCACCCATTTCTTGCTTCGCATCAGTTCTTCCGCCCGAAACTCCGGGTAAAAAGGGCCTACCGGCTTGGTTGGATTAGTAAATGCTGCATCCTCTCCGTCCACTACAACTTCGGAAATAACCGTGGCCACCCGGGGAGTCTCACCGGCAGCCAGTATGCGGTTGATCAGGGAGCGCTCAATCATATACCCCATGCTACCCTCTGTCATGGCTCCGCAGATGTCCAGTGTGTAGGGCGGAATCTGGTCCAATGCCCGATCCTGCTGAATCAGAATATTCCCCACCTGAGGTCCGTTTCCGTGTACCAACAGCATCGTGTAGCCACTTGCATACACGTTGTACATCATATTCGCCGCTCGTTTTGCATTCTCAATCTGCTCATCCTGAGTGCCCTTCTGATGGGCCTGGAGTAGCGCATTTCCTCCGAAAGCAATTACCGCTGTTTTCCTCTGTTCCATTCTGGAGTCCTTTCTGAATTTACTTGATTCTAAATCCGGGCTTTGCGCCCTCATCAGGTGACAGGAGAAACGGTGCCCCGTCTTCTCCGGAAGCCGCCAGCAGCATTCCCTGGGATTCAATTCCCATCAGTTTTGCGGGCTGAAGATTTGCGACCACAATAATCTGACGTCCAACAAGATCTTCCGGCTCATATTGCAGCGCAATCCCTGCCACAATTTGGCGTTCTTCTTCACCGAGTGATATCTTCATCTTAATCAGCTTCTTGGACTTCTCTACCTTCTCCGCTGCCAGGATTTTTGCCACCCGAAGCTGCACTTTAGCGAAATCATCAATTGAAATCAGGTTATCCATTCCCGCCTTCGGCTGTCCATCCGGTTTGGACTGCCTGCTCTTTCTTTCTGTCTTATTTTTTCCCGGCTCCGATTGTTCCCCGGTCAGATACTCCTTAGCATCCACCCGGGCAAACAAATGCTCTTTGGAATCTTTCAAACTTGATCCGGGTTTCAATGAGCCGAACCGCATCATCGAAACCACGCAATCTTCCACCTTGGCATTAAATCCCAGTCTGTGCCAGATTTCCTGGCTTTTCACCGGCATCACAGGGGAAATCACAAGGGCCACAAGTCGAACCGCCTCTGCAACCACATAAAGAACTGTATCCAGTTCTTTTCGTCTCGCCTCATCCTTGGCCAACAACCATGGTTCCTGTTCCACGATAAACTTGTTCAAGTCGGATAATAGTGACCATGTTTCTTCCATCGCCTTATGCAATTGATAGGTGTCGAAATAGCTTTCCCAGTTTACTGCACATTCTTTGACACGTGATTCCATCTTCTTGTATCTGTCATCATCTACATCTGGTTCCGGAATCCTTCCTTCACAGTACCGGTCAATCATGCCAAGAGTACGGGAGACGAGATTTCCCAGGTCATTGACCAGATCTGAGTTGAATCGGCCAAGAAATGCCTCGTCTGAAAAGTTGGAGTCTTGTCCAAACACCATTTCCCGAACCAGGAAATAGCGGAGAGCATCCGCACCAAAATCCTCCACAAGATGCTGGGGACGAACCACATTGCCCACGCTTTTGGACATTTTGGCTTTGTCCTTCAGCCACCAGCCATGGGCAAAGACTGTTTTCGGGAGTGGCAAACCGGCTGCCATCAGAAAAGCAGGCCAGTACACTGCATGGAAACGTAAAATATCCTTGCCAATCAGATGAAGATCCGCGGGCCAGAAATTCTGGTACAATTCCGAATCCTCAGGATAGCCAAGTGCTGTCAAATAGTTGGAAAGCGCGTCCAACCACACATAAATAACATGCTTTTCATTTCCCGGCACCGGTATCCCCCACGAGAACGAAGTGCGGGAAACGCTGAGATCTTTCAACCCACCCTTTACAAAAGAAACTACCTCGTTGCGACGGTGCTCCGGCTGAATCAGTTCCGGATGTGCTTCATAGTAAGCCAACAGTTTCTTTTCATACTTTGAAAGCCGAAAAAAGTAGCTTTCTTCCTCTACTTCTTCCAGCGGTTTGTTGCAGTCCGGGCATTTTCCACCCTTGGCCTGCGTCTCCGTCAGAAATGCTTCACAGGAAACGCAGTACATCCCCTTGTAATGATCCAGGTAAATATCCCCCTGATCCAGAAGCTGCTTGAACAGATGGGATGCTCCCTTTTCGTGACGGGGCTGCGTTGTACGAACAAAATCGTTGTTGCTGACCGAAAGACGGGGCCAGAGATTCAGATAGTTCTCTACTACTTTATCAGCAAGCTGAATCGGTTCCATGCCACCGGCCTTAGCTGCCTCTTCTACCTTCTGTCCGTGTTCATCTGTACCTGTAAGAAAATACACGTCAAACCCCATCAGTCGCTTGTAGCGGGCAATCACGTCCGCAATCACAGTTGTATACACATGCCCGATGTGGGGCAGATCGTTCACATAATAAATTGGAGTTGTCACATAAAACCTTCGTTTTTCCATACACCACCTCTGAGTCAAACATTCCAACGAAATTCTAAAGTATTCCCGCCTCCGTTGCAAGGAGAATGCTCTTTTTGAGACAAGTAGGGATAAGTAGAGACAAGGTTGAGTTTAAGTCCGGAAAGAGGTTAAACGGCAAGTTCCAGATCTTTACTTAAACTCAGACTCAGACTTAAACTTGCCCCCCCAAAAAAATGGTGGAGATGAGGGGACTTGAACCCCCGGCCTCTGCCTTGCGAAGGCAGCGCTCTCCCAACTGAGCTACATCCCCGAACCTCAGGCATGATAACACCCCTTTCCCAAAATCACAAGTCACGATATGGAACCGGGACATCATCTTCCCAGGTAAGTTTTGCGGCTCAGAAACTGAAAAGGAGGTTGATAGTGGTCGTCGTGTCAGACTTTCTTTTATCGTCCACTGGGAGATTCCTGTACTGTTGTTGATATGAAATTTCCAAAGCCAGTGTATGATTGATAGTTGACATGTAGGACAGGGTGCTGGTCAACCGGTAGTCCTCGTTGTTTGAAAGGCTCATTCGGCTTTCATTTCCGAATTTCAGGGTATTGTCCTTGTTGAGAAAATAGCGATAATCCACCTGAAAATAAACCGCAAGAACGCTGTCTGTAAAGTGGCTTCCCTCAACAATTGTTTACTCCTGGAATCCTTCCAGTCCCACACCACCCTTCAGTTTCGACTGACTGGAATCAAAAAACGTGTAGCCATATCCGGAAGCCAGGGAGATATTGTGATCAATTCCGGATGGTACGTCCTTCTTCCAAGAGAAATTGGCAAAAACACTGCTTTTCTCCCGAAGTGCGTAATCGGTTTTAATACCGGCTTCCAGTCTCTCGGTATTTCTTGAATTCACTCCGGTTGCCGGGTTCGTGACATCGGCAAACAGGTAGGCGCCGGTTGTTCTAAAATTCAGACGCCCCCATTTTGTGTGATAGTTGAACTTGAAGTTTCCGGTTGTCGTGTCCGAATTTCCGGTAGTAGAAATATAGCCCACAGAAACAGTCAGCCCAGTGTCCCCTTTTCCTTTTGCGTTCGGTTCACTCTGCCCGGCCACAGAGGAAAATACTATCATCAGAAAAAATAATCATGAAGTTGCAGAATCTTCCAGTCTTACAGAAAGCATCTTGCTGCATCCCGGTTCCTCCATCGTTACTCCATAGAGAGAATCCACCATCTCCATAGTAGTCTTGTTATGCGTCATAATTACGAACTGCACATTGTCCCGGTACCGCCTTAAAAATTGCCCCAGCTGAATAACGTTGGCCTCGTCCAGGGGAGCATCTACCTCATCCAGCACACACAGGGGAGAGGTACGGTATTCAAACATGGCAAAGAGAAGAGCAAGAGCGGTCTGGGCCTTTTCTCCTCCACTCAACAATGAAATATTCTGAATTTTCTTACCCGGTGGCTGCGCGAAAATATCAACACCCGTCTCCAGTGGATCAGATGGGTCTGTCAGGGAAAGACTGGCATTTCCACCGCCGAACAGATGTTGAAACACGCCGGAAAAGGTCGTGTTGATGGCGTCATAGGCATGCATGAACAGTTCCCGGGTCGTGCTGTCGATTTCCTGAATGTCCCGGCTTAAGTTTGCAATGGACTTTTTCAGATCCCCCCGCTGCTCGGTCAGATATTTGAACCTCTCTTCCTGCTCCGTACACTCCTCAATCGCCAGAAGATTAACCACTCCAAATCCTGCGAGACGCTTTTCCAGTTTCTCCACTCTACCCTTCAAGGCGTCCGGATCATCCACAGCACTCAGTTCCGGCCGGGGTTCTCCCTGCATCAAATCATCCAGCTGAGATAAAATCCCCTTGAATTCTCCCTGGATTTCCACCATCTTCAGTTCCAGTTCCTGTTCTTTGTCCCGGTGACTGTTCTCTTTCAGCCGCTGCTCTTTCAGTTCTTCCTCAAAGAGTGCCAGTTTGCGCCGTTCTCCTTCCAGCTCCTGTTTTTTGGTAGAGAGGAGACCGTCGATTTTCCGGTATTCGTCCACAGCAATGTCTGCGCCCTTCCTTGCTTCTTCAAGCTGTTTCATCAGGATATCGCGGTTCTCCTGGTCCAGTTTCTGGTTGTTCCGTGCCTGATCCATCATCTTAGCCAGTTCGCTCCTGCGAATTTCCAGGAACTTCAATTCCTTTTCAATACTTGCGGTAGCCGCAGCACGCTTTTCGTGGAGCAGCTTCAGTTCAGTAAATGCTTCCTGATGGTCTTCCAGTTTCTCCCGCAAAAGATCTAATTCCTGTTCCCGGTGGCTGCGTACATCCATTTGCTCGGTGATGTTATCTTCAAGATTTATAATTTCTTTTCCCGCGTCAGTTAATCTCTTTTTCGATTCTTCCAGTTTCTGCAATTTGGATGAAATCTCTTCCTCAATGCGACGGGTGTCAGCATCTTTGGATGTCAGCATCTGCCGTGCGCTTTCCAGCGACGACCTTACGGCGGAAAGTTCAAGTTTTAATCCTTCCTGTTTCGTCTGCACGTCTTCACGATGATGAACCAGTGTTTCAAGTGCGTCAGACATTTCCTGTGTTTCACCCACCATCTTGCCACGCTTTTTTTGAAGTAGCTTCAGTTTGCGATCACTTTCCCTGAGTCCTGTTTTGATAGAGAAAAAGCCATGTTCATCTCTACGGCCGAGATGCAGAATACCGGTTTCAGAAAGGAAAAATTCACCATCATCTGTCAGAAACGAACCACCCTTTTCCATTCCTTCCGACACGTCTTCCGCCAACTCCACGGTGGAAAGATAATTTGAAATCCGACCCGAAATCGACTTCTTCCACTTTAAATGGGACATCAGTCCGATGCCGCCCTTTTCTCTTTTTGAGCTTTCAGGGACAAGGAAGGCAACACCCTTTAAATTTTTCTCCCTCGCAGTTTCAATCAATTCCTGCAACGCTTTTCCGGAACGGGGAACCAGTACCTGGTAGAACCCTGAAAAGAATGGCTCCAGAGCGGCATCAATTTCCCCGTCCGTTTCAACAAAATCACCCAAAACGCCGACAATCAGTTCCGGTTTTTCTTCCATAAGGGCCTTCACGTTTTCAGAAAAACCCTCACGTTGCTCAAGAAATCGGCGCATGGATTCCATGTGATTTTCATCTGTCCCAATCTCAATTTCAAGCTGTCGCAGCTTCTCCCTACCCGTCTCCAGTTCCTGCTTTCTGCAGAAAATGGACGCATCCACGTCCGTTTTTTCCTTCTCCAGCGAAGCAATCTCCTCCGAAAGACGTTCAATCTCCAGCTCTTTTTCCTTGATCCGAGTCGATATCTCCGCCGCTTCACCCGATATTGTGTCCACCACATCCTGCTGTGCCTTTATGTCAACTGACAATTCATCAATGGACTTCCGGATAAATGATATCTCTGAACTCAGCGTAAAATGTATGCCTTCCGACTCCTTCAGTTTGCGATCCGCGTCCCTGTAAGCGGTTTCAGCGCCCACCAGGTCGGCCCGCATTCGATCAAGAGCGACCTGCATATCTTCTTTTTTCACTTCCAGGTTTGCCATATCCTCCGAAGTCAGTTCCAGGTTCCGTCGTTCACGTTTGGCAGTTTCGTCACTAACTGTCAGTTCCTTCTCGATACGGGCAAACTCATCTCCGTATCCGGCCAGTCTGGTTTCCAGTTCCTGAAGTTTTCCCTGGATATGACTGATTTCCGCTTCAAGGCGTTCTGATTGAAGTTTCTTCTCGAAATATGTCCGGTTCAACGCTGCCGCGGCCTCTTCACCTTCAAGAATTTCCTTCTTCTGCCCTTCCAGCTTTGCTTCCAGGCGTCCCCGTTGTGCGACCATTGCAGCAAATTCGTCCTGAAGCTTTCCCTTTCGGCCGCGAAACCCGTCCAGAATCTCCTGAAAATGAAACCCGAGATGCCCCAGGTAGCTTGCCTTTTTTTCCCGGAGTTCATCCTGAATTACTTTGAACTGCCGCGCCCGGCCCGCCTGCTGGCGCAAAGAGTTCAGCCCGCGTTTCACTTCATCAATGATATCTTCCACCCGCTCCAGATTTTCTTCTGTAAGGCGGATCTTCCCCACTGCTTCCTTCTTCTTCATTTTATATTTGAGGATTCCCGCGGCTTCTTCAATCATATAGCGGCGCTCTTCCGGCCTTGCATTAATCAACGTACTCACACGACCCTGCTCAATGATGGCATAAGATTTGGAACCGAGGCCAATTTCCAGCAAAAATTCCTGGATGTCCTTCAACCGGACCCGTCGTCCGTTGAGACGGTATTTGCCATCCCCTTCCCGTAGATACTGGCGCTCGATGGTTACCAGACGTTCTTCGCCTTCACCGGGATTCAGATTTTCCAGTTGAAGTTCCACCTCAGCCATCCCCATGGGCGCCAGCTTGTCACTGCCATTGAACACCACATCTTCCATGGCACCGCCACGTAGATTCTTGAAACTCTGTTCTCCCATTACCCAGAGGATGGCGTCTGCAATGTTACTTTTACCACAACCGTTGGGCCCCACAATACCGGTAATTCCGGAGGAAAAACGGATCACCGTCTCCTTTGGAAATGATTTGAAACCAAAAAGGCGAAGTTTTCGAATTACATACATGTTTCCTGCAGACCCTCCCATTCCTTCATCAACCGGTCCATCATTGTCTCGACTTCAGACAAGCCTTCCTTTACCAGCTTCAACTGTTCAACATTCCGGTAGATATCGGGATCTTCCAGTTGTTCTACCAGTTCCTGATGCTCATTCTCCAGATATTCGATTTTCCTTTCCACTTCATTCAAACGCCGACGAGCCCGTTGCAGCTCATTCTTTGATATTCCCATCTCTTTGGGTCGATCCCCGGCGGCATCGTCACCGCTTCCAGTCGTTGTGCTTTTGGTGTCGGCTTCCGTTCCAGATGCTTCCAGTGCGAGTTTCCTGCGTTCAAGTAAACTGGATACACTACCGGCAAAATCGGTTGCCCTGCCATCTTCCAGTCCCAGCACCTCGTCAACAACATGATCCAGAAAAAACCGGTCATGGGAAACCACCAGCAAACTGCCATCAAACGAAACCAGTGCGTCCATCACCGCATCCTTCAGTTGAAGGTCCAGATGGTTTGTCGGTTCATCCAACACCAGCACATCACAGGGCTGTTTCATCAGCACCGCCGTTTTCAGCCGACTTCGTTCCCCACCGGACAGAGCTGCAATCGGTTTTTCCAGATCATCCCCGAAAAAATAGAAGCGCGCCAGATAGGATGCCAGGTCTTCATTGCGAAAGCTCGGGACCATGGCCAGCAATTGATCGCTCACTGTTCCATCCGGAATCGGCAGTTGAACATCCTGGTCAAAATACCCTACTTTCAGATTTTCTGCAAGCCACAGCTCTCCGGAAAGTGGAGAAATAAGCCCGGCAACCGTCTTCAAAAGCGTGCTTTTGCCCGAACCGTTGCGACCGATAATCCCGATTCTGTCGCCTCTTCTTATCAATCGGTTAATTCCAAGTAACACCGGCTCGCAGTATCCTACCGTCAATCCCTTCATGT
>PFTO01000034.1:13705-15079 GCA_002789615.1 Acidobacteria bacterium CG_4_9_14_3_um_filter_49_7
CGTTTCAACCGGGACTGGGCCTGTTTCGTTTTCTGGCCCGCCATGTTCCGACGGATAAAATCCATTTCTTTCTCTTTGAATTGCTTCTGTTCCAGATATTTTTTCCTGTTTTGTTCCGCCATTGCATCCCGCTGTTTCTCATAGGCGGAAAAATTTCCAGTGAAATTCAATTGTTTTCCATTATTAAAAGCAAGGATCCGATTCACCGTCTTATCCAGCAGGTAGCGGTCATGGGACACAATCACTGTAGCGGAATCTGTGGCCCGCAAGAACTGCTCAAGCCAGTCCACCGCATACAAATCCAAATGGTTGGTCGGCTCATCCAGCAGCAGGACATCTGAATGGGAGGCAAAAACCCTGGCCAGCATCACGCGGCGAAGCTCTCCTCCGCTGGTCTCAGAGGCCTGTCGGTCTTCCAGATCGTCGATACCCAGTCCCTGAAGGATTTCCGATACCCGTGCATCATAGCGGTAACCACCCATCATGTCATATTGATGGAGCAGAGTGTCCAGTTCATGGGGATCGTGGAGTCCGCCGTCTTCAATCTCCTCAAGGCGGTTCTCCAACTTCACAATTCGTTCATCCCCGAGTCGGACGTACTCCCGAACTGTGATATTTTGCGGTGCCGGTGTAAGCTGGGCCACATAGCCCACCCGAAGTCCCCGTTTTACAGCCACCATTCCGTCATCCGGGGATAGAATCTCCGAAATAATATTCAAAAACGTTGTCTTCCCGGTTCCGTTTTCTCCAACGACACCGACCCGATCGCCTCTATTCAGTTGGAATGTAACATTTTTCAGGATTTCCGCAGCACCAAAAGACTTGCAAACCCGACTAATATTGATCAGCATTCAATAACCACACCTCTACTTGAATCTTCGTGTTCATATGGATTGTACCGTAAACCATTGGGGAAAAGAAGTACAAGTACGCTGCGGAGGCCGCCCGCAGGGCGCGTGAATGGTGAATGATGAATGGTTCAGAAAAGAAAAAGACAAAGAGTTAGCATTGTCAAGTGTCATCCATCTGGAATAATTTCGGGAACACAATACTAATTTTATCCACCTTTTGTTTCTTGTGTTTCCACGGGTCCTTTGGGCCCCGTTTCTGCGGTTTCAGGTGCGGGACTCCGGGTGCAATTACCCTTGCAATTCTAGCCATGTCCCCAATGTATCCGCCCTTCTCCACGCAGCCAAGGGTCGGGGATGGGGTCGGTTCACCACAGCTGACACTCCACTTTGCTGCTAATCGTTTCCAACAGAGATGACAGGTCCTCATCCGTTTCCTTCTGTTTTGGCAGACGGAAACAGCATTGAGTAACGCCACTGTAGGATATACCGAACAATTCTCCATTCTCTTTGTTCGTCAGGGATG
>PFTO01000125.1:0-2820 GCA_002789615.1 Acidobacteria bacterium CG_4_9_14_3_um_filter_49_7
CGTGGCGCCAAGAGGCAATCCAGTTGCCTTCAGGAAAAACACCACCCCGGCCAGACAGAACGGCACGCTTCCGAGGATCAGTGTGGGAATTTTCATGCTGTTGAACTGGACGGCAAGAACAACAAACGAAAAGAACAGTGCAAACAGCAGAACAGCGCTCAAATTCGTTTTCATTTCACGCATCATCTGTGCCTGACCACCAAATTCAATTGAATAACCCGGTGGGAGTGTCATCTTGGCAAGTGCATCCTTAAGTTCGCTCAGCGCAACCCCGATGCTCACCCCGAGCGCATCTCCACGAACCACAACCTGCTTGGTCTGGTCCTGTCGGACAATTTCCACAGGACCCAGAGCCCGTCGTGCCGTCGCCACGTCCTTCACCAAGACGTATGCTTCCCGAGTTGTGCTGATGCCGAGATTTTCCAGGTCACGAGCGGACACAATCTTTTCTTCCGGAATCATGATCCGGATATTGTAGTATTCGTCCCGGTCCCTGAACCGGGTAACCACGAGACCGGATACCAGGGAATTCAACGTATCGGCGAGATCGGACACGGAGACACCGAGTTCCGCAGCCTTTGTCCGGTCCACTTTCAGCTGATACTCCGGTTTTGTCATATCCATGGAAACATAGACATTCTTGAAATGTCGCAGGCGACTCATGGCGGCGGAGGTCTGCCCCGCAAGTTCAAACAGGGTCTTGACCTCCTGCCCCTTGATTTCCACCTCAATGTCCGCTTCGCCGATTTTCCGGATGCCTTTGACTTTCATCTGCATCACCATGATCTTGCCCCCCGGAACATGAAGGCCGGCCATTTTCGGCCTGATCTTCCGGATATATTCCGCAGTGGTGATGTCCCGGGCGCGCCGGGGAACCAGCTGGATGTCGATCTCCCCTTCATTGGAAATTTCATAGGTGTACAGACCCCATACCTTACCGCCGGCCAAGGTGAACGCACTTTCGATCAACGGGTCATCGGCCAGTATCTTCTCAGCCTCGCGAAGCACACGGTTGGTTTCCTGCACCGACGTCCCGGTGGGCAACTTGACTTTTATCATGATCCTGCCATCGTCCATTTTGGGAAGAAATTCGCTGCCGACTGATTTCAGTCCACCCCATGCGAGCAGGAACACAACCATAAAGCCGATGATGACGAGCCACCGATGACGGATGGCAAACAGAAGGGATCGCTCATAGCCACCGCTGACCCGCTCAAAGAAACGCTCGAAACGGGTAAGATGCCTCTGCCCGGTTGGTTCGCGTTTCAGCAAAAGTGTCGTGATCATCGGCGTGACGGAAACGGCCATCACCAGGCTGATCAGTACGATTCCTGCAATGACCAGGATCAATTCACGAAAAAGGAGACTGGTCAGACCGGGCACCAGCAGAAACGGCACAAAGAGCGCAAGGAATGAAAAGGTCGCCGCGACCAGTGCCGGGCCCAGTTCGTCGGTTGCCTCCACGGCAATGTCGGAAACTTCCCTGCCGGAGTCGAATCGCATATGGCGGGTCACGTTTTCAATGACCAGAATCGAATTGTCCAGAAGAATACCCAACGCGATGACCAGTCCACCCAGTGAAAAGATGTTCAGCGAAAAATCGCCAAACTTCATCAACCCGAAATTGATGGCCAGGGTCAGCGGAAGCGCAATCAGAATGACCAGCACCTGTCTCCACGACCCGAGAAACAGATAGACAATAAAAATTAACAGGACGGCTGCCTCAACCGCCGTATTCTGTACGCCGTGAAGCGCATTTTCCACATAGATGCCCTGGTTTTCCACCATGCCCAGCTGCATCCCCGCCGGAAGGACCGGTCGAAGTTCTTCTATTTTTTGTTCAACTCCCGCCGCAACTTCCACGGTATTGGCACTGGCCTGCTTGAGAATGCTGAGTTTTACGCAGGGCTTTCCATTCAACCGGGTAATGACACGGGTCTCTTCGTGTCCGTCCAGTATTTCCGCCACGTCCCGCAGATACAGGCTGGTTCCGTTTTCCTGCTTGAGTACAACATTCCGGATTTCGTCCAGGTCCTGATATTCCCCAAGGGTCCGTGCAATAATCTCTTTTTCTCCCTCGATAACACGCCCGGCGAAACCTTCCTGGTTCTCTTCCCTGATGCGCCGACTGACATCACCCAGTGTCAGCTTATGCTTCTCCAGCGCGCGGGGATCCAGGTGTATGCGGATTTCCCGCTTCAATCCTCCGACGATTTCGGAGCCGGCTACACCTGGAACCGATGTCAGCCGGTCCTGAAGCCAGTCTTCCGCCCAGGTCCTGAGTTGCACCAGGTCCCAGTTATCATTACTAACCGTCAGCTGGACCACCGGGAGCTGAGAAGGATCGGCTTTGATAATGACCGGGGGTTCGATTTCCCGGGGCAGTTCCCTCGCGACACGGGCCATTGCGGCCAGGGCGTCCTGATAGGCCACATTCACGTCCACGCCATACTTGAAATTGGCCAGCAGGGTGTACATGCCTTCAATGGAAGAAGATTCCAGGTAATCCAGGTCATCGACCGTGGCCATTTCCCGCTCAATCGGGTCCGCCAGATTCTTGTCGATTTCCTCCGGCGTGGCGCCACGCCACCAGATGTGGACCTTGATCATCGGATAGGTGACATCCGGCAGAAAATCCACCGGCAGTCGCCATAGGCCGTACAAACCGACAACCACCAGCACGAGGACGACTGCACTTGTTGCAAGCCGCCTGCGTACGCTGAATTCCGTAATTTTCATGGTTATCGTACCTGATCGCCAGATGGACCCGCTACCGGCTGGCTATCCGTCCGCTGAGCCAGCGGGCTGATGGGAACGACT
>PFTO01000125.1:2852-9689 GCA_002789615.1 Acidobacteria bacterium CG_4_9_14_3_um_filter_49_7
ACCCGCCACGATCACCGGATCTCCGGCTTCAACACCGGACAGAACCTGGATGCTCCGCTCTGTTTCAATACCCGTAGTAATTTCCCGGAGAACGGCCTTGCCCTCTGTGACGACAAATACCGCGGCCGAGCCGGCTGCCGTAGCAGTCAATGCATGCAGCGGTACAGTCAGCGCATTTTCTACTTTCTCAAGATCCAGTATGATGCGGGCAAACATGCCGGGAAGTAGTTTCACCGGGCGGTTCAGCTTGACCTCAAATACACGGGTCCGTGTTTCGGGCTGCAGGTATGGATACACGCGCACCACCGAACCGGGGAACAAATGATCCGGATACGCGTCCAGTCGGACCGATGCCGCCATTCCCATTCGAACATGTACGGCATCTTTCTCAGGCAACGATGTCCGGATCACCATGCTGTCGGGGTCGTACATCTCCACCAGAATCATCCGCGCCGGAACGAAATTCCCATCCCGCACTTTCACAGAGGAAATAACCCCGGCCCACGGAGCCCTGATGAAGTAGTCGTTCAGGGCTTCCTGTGCCTTGGCATATTCCGAGCTTGCCTGTTCAAAGGCCACCATTGCCTCATCCAGTAACTCCCCCGGAACAGCCTCCTGCTTGACCAGGTTACGGATCCGCTTCAGATTTTCTTCTTCCTTCCTGAGTTTCTCCCGCTGCATGGAAACCAGTGCCTCCGCTCCCTTTTTCCTTCCAATGGACAGAATCCGTTCACCGGCCCTGACCTGTTCACCTTCCCGTACCCGAAGTCCCTTTACCGGGCCTTCCGCCGGTGAACCCAGACCGGCCGATCGCACAGGTACAGCCTCTCCAGTCAGGTACAGTCGGTTGGAAATCGGGCCCCTGGAAACCTTCTCCACGGACACCACTGTTACTTTTTTCCCGGATGCGGCCGGACCGGCTTTATCAGAACTCACGGAATTGCAGGCCGACAGCATGCCTGCCATTACCAGGAGCACGGCGTAGCGTTGCACTTCTTTTCTCTTCATCTTCCTTCACCCGTATTGAATTTCAGCTGAGCCCATGATGTGTGATAATCCGCGAGTGCACGGTAATAATTGGTCTGGGCAGCGAGCAATGCCGCCTGCGCATCCAGAACATCCACCAGTGTGCCCATGGACGCCTGGTACTTCAACTTTTCGATTCTGAAACTCTCTTCTGCCTGTGCGACCGCCATTTCGGATGCGGAAATGCGCTTTCTCGCTGCTTCAACATTCAACAACGCACTTTCCACCTCCAGTGTGACTTTCTGCTGTAATGCACGGTACCTGTTTCTTGCAGACTCAAGGCGGGATCTACTTTCCTGGATTCCGGCCTTCAACCGGCCGCCCCTGTACACGGGAAGCTGAATGCTGATGCCCACATACGCCACATTACCCGAAGCATCCCGGTCAACGTTGATCGGGTCGACAGCCCACCTCTCCGCGTAAGAACCCTGGAGGGAAACGCGGGGATACCGTTCACCCTTCGTGGCCTGGAAAAACCGCTCCAGCGATTCCACTTCATGCTGCAATGCCCGCAGATCATGCCGGTTCTCCGCAGCCACTTTGATTGCCGTTTCCAGATCCCAAACGGCTGTGTTTTTATCAAGGGTGGCGAGGTCCCCCGTCAGCTGAAAAGTCAGCGTCATGTCTTCCACGCCAAGCAGATTTTTTAATACCCGGAATTGAACTGCCAGGACATTTCGGGCCCTCAACAACTGCTCCGAAATATCCGCCAGTCGAACTTCGGTGCGCAACTCATCCACCCTGGCCGCTTTCTCCGCCTGGACCAGAGCACGGACTGTGGCCAGGTGCTGCTCAAGCGACTTCAGGGAAAACTCGATGGATTTTACCACCTGTTTCTGGGCCAGAATCTGAAAAAAGGTGCTGGTCACGTTAAAGATCAGTTCATTTCGACTCCTGGCAAGCCGTTGACTGGACACAAGATGAAGTAGTCTGAAGGCTTCCATCTCGTTCACAATACTGCCACCGGCAAAAAGCGGCAGGGTAACCATCAGCTCCGCAGTGCAGATATTCCGCGTAAATACACCGAGATCTTCCAGGCTCCGTTTTGCAATCAGTCGCTGACCGTCCGGGCTGTGAGTAAAAGCACCGGTCAGGTTCAGTTCCGGCAGCCGTTTTCCAGCCGCCTTACGGGCCCGTGCCGCAGCCGCCTCCACATCCCATTCCAACGAGCTGAGTTCCGGATTACCTGCCAATGCCATGTCAATGGCCTGTGTCAGATCAATCTGCCTGACGGATTTCAACCCGGATGCCGACTTCATTATGACAAGATCGGATGAAGGAGAAAGTGAGCCGGGAATCCCGGAAAATCCCGGCAGGGAAACTGCGACGGTGAAACAGGACAACATCAGCAGAGTGAGGGATCTCTTCACAACATACTCCGGACTATAGATCAGTCATCAGCGACTGCAATAAGTAGAGGTAGATGTAGTATATCCCTACTGCGATGAATATCACTGCCGTGGCACGACGAACCCACTTCTCCACGACGGTAATCCGGTTGAACGCGTGTCCAATTCCACGCCCTTTCAGAATGCCCTGGATATCCTTCACCATGGGGACTTTCCCGGTTACCTTTACCTCGCCGTTGACGACGAGCCCCGGTGTCATCATCACGCCGTAGCTCATGATGTCCTGGATATCGGTTACCTTCTCAATTGTATAGTCAATACCCAACTCTTCCGCCGCCTGGCGGGTCCGCTCTTCCAGCTTAATGCACTTGGGGCACCCGGTGCCCAGAATTTTCAGTTCCATTGTCAATCGAACTCCTTTCTTATTTTACGCTTTCCATCGTATTGATAGCCGCGCGCTTCAACACGATCAAGAGCGTTTGAGACAATATCATGAGTAACGACAGATCGAAGATCGTGTAGGAGAGGCGCGTCAATCCCTCCGCCAGTACCGGGGAAATAAACATGAACAGACCGGAGATCAAGCCCAGCATCAGCCCGGACGCCAGGATCAATGATGTTGGTTTTGCCAAAGCCTGACGGATCGGCCCGGCCGGATTGCTGCCGCTCACTTCGTAATGCAGCACAACCAGTCCCGCAATCAGAATCAGAACGCCCAGAACAAAGTGATTCCCGTCCAACTGAAACCGGTCCGGCAACATATAAACAGAGAGGTCCGGTCGAAAAGCGCCAACGGCCAGGACGACACCCATTCCGGTACCGACAATCCAGGGGATCAGCGCGACGGGCCAACTCCGATACCGGGCGGCACCCCTTGTGCCGACCAGCACAATGAGCCCCAGTAACAGCGCCGCAAGCAGGCCGTACAGAATCGGCTTCCCCACCATCTCACGCAACGCTCCCGCTTTCGCCCAGGCGCCGCTCAAACCCAGCACCTGGTACTGTGGAACGGTTACCGGGTTACCGTTACCATCAAATGGATATCGCACCACCGATCCGAAAAACACCTGTGAGTCCAAATCATGACAGTCCGTACACCCGGAAGATCCCAATGCCGCTCTTGCGGGATAGATGTCATGGTTGTATGTGTGTACGTTTCCATATGGTGACGCCTCCCAGCTCTGCTTGTTCAGTTTCTCGTATTGTTCTCCCGAGACATGCATCCGGTCGTTCATTACCCAGACGACCTGTTTCCCTTCCATGGGGTAACCGATATCCTTCAACAGACGGCCGACGCTCTCAATAATTGCATCAATTTCGTCCGGCCGGTTGATTTCCGAAACCCCGTCCCCGTTATCGTCCCGTATTTCGGACAATGACGGATAACTTGACGGATCCTGCCCATGCTCCGTCCACATCCTGTAGATGTCACCCATACGGGGTTGCATCAGCCCTGTTGATCCTTCTACCCGGATGGCGGTCCACGCGCTGTGCACCTGATTCGCCGGATAGATTTTCCCCTTGTAGCGCACCAGTACCGGCTGAAAGGAATTACCGGGCTTATCGTCATATCCCATCATTTCCAGGTCCCCGTAATGATTCCAATAGCGCATGTCCGGGCCGTAGAATGTCCACAGATGCTTCCCTTTCGTCGGAATACGGGCGCCGGGATTGAATACGTCACCGGCCTGGAACAACGGCGCCTTGATCATTCGTTCCGGTATATGGCAGGTCTGGCACGCGATCTTTTCCAGGTGCAGCGGCGGCAGCCAACGGTGGGTTGCCAGGGGAGCTCCCAGCGTACCGTTGTCATGACAATCCCCGCAATCCCTGCATGTGTTGTCCAGGTCGTCCCGAACGTGCCCGCCGGGGTCGTCCCCCTTCCCGATCTGATGAACCTCTTTCCCTTTGACCCCGGGATCATCCGCGTGGGAACCCGCGGGATGGCAATCGATGCACTTCAACCCGGCCCGCAGATGGACATCGGTCCGCGCTCGGAAGTTGGCGCCCCGCTTTTTCCACCCCGGCTTCGCGTGACAGTTGAGGCAGGCGTTATTCCGTGGTTCGCGCACGATATGGGGTGAAATTGTCCCGTCCCCGTTGAAACGGGTCCGGTCATAGGAAACCGACGGGGATTGGCCGTTCGACACCGCATATTTCACCGTTCCGAATCCTGCGCCCACCGTCGGCGCCCATTTGAAATTGAGCATTTTCAACTGTCCGTTCCGATCTGCCATGCGGTAGCCGGGCATGTGACAGATCAGACAGTCCGCCTCCAGCACACCGGTTTCGCTCCACCGGGCCCGGTAATAGTCTCCGTCATATCCATTGATGCCACCCGGCGTCAATCCACTTTCCGGGTCCGACATCCATTCATCATACCGTTTCCCGTAGCGATCGAATTCGGCGGATCCCCCCCCCGGATGACAGTTGCCGCACCCGGCTGTAATAAACGAAAACGATGTCATGTCCATGGTTTCCGGTCCGGAATTTATTTTCGGTGACAGATAGCGATAGAGAGGCGCCGGAGAACACCAGTTCCCACCATAATTGCCCGGTGTGGTCACCCACTGGCACCGGTCCGCCATTTCCGGGGTCGGTGCTTCGCCCTTGCCTTGTGTAAAATGATACCCTTCTGTTATTTTCTTGTAATCATGACAATTACCGCAGGTCCTGGCCGGTGAATACGGGCTTTCCGCGTTCAATTCTTTTACCGGATTGATGATGTTGCCGCTTTCATCACGCAGGAAGAATGGTGGGCACACGCCCTCCACCCGCACCGTCTCTCCGTCCTCGGAATGGCCACGCGGAAGCGACCGGTTGCCATCCCCCCCGGCATGAACAGAAGTTGCCGCGAAAATCCCCACCAGAATGGACAATACCACAACGCTCCGTTTCCGAAGATTGAAACGATCAATCATGGATCCCTCCGTCTCATGACACAAAACCATAAATCACACCGGTAATCGTGGCCAAAACCACCACAAGACTGACAAACACCAGCGTCTTTTTCCTGCCCAGCACACTGTAGATCACCAGCATATTGGGTAACGACAGGGCCGGACCGGCCAGAAGCAGCGCAAGAGCCGGTCCCTGGCCCATGCCGTTGCCCAGGAGCCCTTCCAGAATGGGTACCTCGGTCAGGGTGGCGAAATACATGAAGGCCCCCGCCACCGAGGAAAAGAAGTTAACGGCGATGGAATTTTCTCCCACCAGCGAAGCCACCCAGCTGGACGGTATCATACCTTCGTTCCCCGGCCTCCCAAGAGCAAAGCCGGCAATGAGGACGCCAAACAACAGCAATGGCATAATCTGCTTGGCAAATTCCCAGCTTGCATCCATCCATGCTCTCATCTCGCCTTCGGTGGTCATGGCGGAAAGGGTGAGGCCCGTTGTGGCGGTAACAAACGGCCATGCATGGGCCCCGGGAAAAATCAGTGCCGCCAGGACTGTGGCCAGACCGGTGACCACCAGTTTCCATGCCTTCACATCAAACCATCCTGATAGAATAACCCCCAACAGGAGACCGAATGCCGATGTAATGGACCATTTCCAGGTGTATAACCACGCAAACACGCCCCCGCTTTCACCGGGCTCACCCCAGTTTGCAAAGACCAGGATACCCACCATGGTAAAAAAGAACGCTGCGTTATGAATCAACGGCCGCCCTTCATCCGTGTCCGGGGTCACGCCGTTCATGGCCTGCCGCTCCGTCTCACTCCTGCGGAAGAGCCATGCCATGAGTCCGCCCACAATCAGGCTGAACAGGATCGCGCCCACCGCCCTTGCGATGCCGATTTTCATGCCCAGAACCTTGGCGGTCAGGACAATTGCCAGAATGTTGATGGCAGGCCCCGAATACAGGAACGCCGTGGCCGGTCCGAGCCCGGCCCCCATGCCGTAAATCCCCGCAAACAGAGGCAGAACAGTGCAGGAACAAACCGCCAGGATGGTGCCGGATACCGAGGCCACTCCATAGGCCATCAGGCGCGGCGCCTTGGGACCGAGGTACCGCATCACCGACTCCTGGCTGAGGAACACCGAGACGGCACCCGCTATGAAAAATGCCGGTACCAGGCACAAGAGCACATGCTCCCTGGCATACCACCGGGTCAACGCCAATGCCTCGTGAACGGCATTGTCAAACCGCGGCGTACCCACCGGAAGAAAGTAAAAGACCGCGAGAACCGCCAGCATTAGAATCAATATGGAACGTTCCGACTTCAAACTCATCTGCACACCTCTCCCATCAGTCCAGTAATTTCGACGTCTCATCAACCTGTTGCTGTAACACCGACTCCACGCAGGAATAGAATTGAAGAATACAGGGACTCGTCACTGAATAGAACACCTGCTGGCCCCTCTTTTCACAGTTGACCAGGCCCGCATCCTTCATTACGGGCAGATGTTTCGACACTGTCTTGTCCTGATATAGGTTGACACCTATAGAACCGCTGAAAGC
>PFTO01000183.1 GCA_002789615.1 Acidobacteria bacterium CG_4_9_14_3_um_filter_49_7
TCCGGAAGGTGCACAGGAGACGGGAGGGAGCGTGCGCTGCCGATGATTTGCCAATTGGAATCAAAGGCAATCAGATTGGCGTAATAGTCTTTTTCTCCAAGGGCTTTGGATAGGGGATTGCAGGTGCAGGACGGAGATTGGCAACAGCCTTTTTCTGGTTCCGGGACATTTGAAAAGGTTAGAATAGAAAGAAGATGAAGGTCTGAACGCACAACATCGAGGATACGCTCAATCTGGCTGTTTTTCGTGTGAAGGATGGCGTGAAGATGGGCATCCTGTGTTTCAACAAGGGCCTGTCTGGCGCAGTGATAACCCTGAAAAGACACAAGAGCAATGGGGACAATTGTTAATACAATCATCCAGGTGAGAATGGTGTGCTGAATTCGGGGCTGTTTTCCTCCCACGGTTCACTCCTTGACGCTGACCTGTCTGTATTTCAGCACATTTTAAACAACTTGGCAATTGAAGGGTTTCCTTTTTTGGTGTTCAGCTTGGGACTGGAGAATGGTAAAATCTATGTATGAGACGAATAGCGAAGTTCTGGGTTGAATTTCTGACTACACATCGATTTCTGGTATTTGCAGGGATTATCGCACTTACGGTTGTATGCAGCTATGGGATCAGTCGTCTTACTTACTCGAATTCCATCGCAGATCTGTTACCGGTACACAACCGTCAGGTAAGCAATTACCTCCATGTGGTGAAAGAGTTCGGGGTGTCTGAAGATATTGTTCTTGTTGTGCAACAGCCGGAAGGGAATGTGCAGAATGAAGAAATGTTCCTGGATATCTTCATGGAGACACTAAAGAAAGACAAGCGGTACATTACGTTGCTTCATGGCGTAGATTACAACCTGTCCGGTAAATTAAAACTCATTTTCAATCCCTTTTTCCTGAGCCATGTCAGTCTGTTGATTCCTGAAAAGGAATTACCCGCCTTCGTGAACAGAATGGAGCCTGAGGCTATGAAGTCAATCATTCTCAAGAACCGGGAGCTTCTGGAGACCGGGACCGGCAGTTCTTTACTTGTGGAACAGGATCCGTTGAGGTTACTGGGAATGCTGTCATCCCTGTCTTCCCAGATGAAAGGTAAGTACGCACTCGATTTTCCTGATGGCTACTACGCGTCCAGAGACCATACTCTTTTCCTGGCATTCCTGAAACCGACTGACAGTGCGGACAATATGACATACACAGAGAGCGTGATGCGGTATCTGATTGAGACCAGGGAATCCGCCATGAAAGCTTATCAGGAGGAGCTGGACGAGCCCTGTCCACTTACCGCGAAATTTACTGGCGTCCACGCCATCACCTATTTTGACCGTGAGGTAATGCAGAATGACATGACATCCACATTTCTGCTTTCGTTTCTGCTTGTTATACTAACTTTTGTTGTAGCATACCGGAACCCCTTTTCCGTTGTTTATGCTGTGGTACCGCTACTTCTTGGCGAACTGTGGACATTCGGGCTGGCCTACTTCGTGGTGGGAAAACTGAATATCCTGACATCGGTCAGCGCGGCAATTATTGTTGGAGTTGGCATTGATTTTGCCATTCATATCTATTCGCGTTTCCTGGATGAAATGGTTCTGCAGGCCGACGTGCGCACTGCTTTGAATAAGACGATGTCGGAAACAGGAGCGTCTACTATTGCCGGAGCATTGACTACAGCAGCAGCATTTTCGGCAATGAGCGTGTCTTCTTTTCGGGGCCTTCGGGAATTTGGGATAATTTCTTCACTCGGAATTCTCTGCACGTTGCTGGCCGTTTGCACTGTTCTCCCACTGATATTCCTGATGCGCCGAAAATTATATAAACCAAAAGGGCTGACGAGTTTTGGACTTCATCTGTTCCACAGCGTAATTGATCGTCATCATAAATTGATGTTTATTGTATTTACAATGATTACAGTAGCACTTTTCTTTTCAGCGACGCAGTTGAAATTTACGACAGACATGCGTCACCTGAGAAGCAAGACAAATCCCGCGATTCGGCTACAGACTCAAATTACGGAAAAATTGAAAGCTTCTTTTCGCGCATTGTCCCTCATCCTGTCGGCAGATAGTGAAAAAGAGCTGTCAAGCCGTTATGAAAGGTTGCAATCGTATCTGAGTACTCAGAATATTGCTAAAGTGGAGTCCATTTATTCGATTGTTCCCCCGATGGATCGACAGCTGCAGAATATCGGCTACCTGTCTTCCCGGCCGATTCCCGGAGGTATCCAAGAACGATTTAAAAAGAACTTCGATGAAGCCGGAATGGTTTGTGATGAATCCTGTTTTGATTATATTGATGCGTTGGCGAGGAGCCTGAAAATCAAGACCCCTCTTTCTCTCCACGAAGTCCTTCAGTCACCTATGGCACCTCTTTTTTCAAGGTTGGTTCACGAACGAGAAGGTCATGAGG
Organism: Acidobacteria bacterium CG_4_9_14_3_um_filter_49_7; assembly: GCA_002789615.1. Lineage (GTDB taxonomy): Bacteria > Acidobacteriota > Holophagae > Thermotomaculales > Thermotomaculaceae > UM-FILTER-49-7. The sequence goes on from PFTO01000183.1 coordinate 2,406, forward strand.
AGATGATCGTGAGCATCTACCCGAAGGTGGAAACCTGGAACAAGGAGAAAATGGGGATTCTTGTTCAGCGGCTGAATGATTTTCTGGAACATCAGAAATGGGACGGCACTTATCTGACGGGAATAGAGATCATGGTGAATGAAATTAAAATTCTGATTCGGGAGAATTTCTATATTGCCACGTTTCTCTCCCTGCTTTTTGTGTTTGCCATCGTGGCAGTCCATCAAAGGAGTCTGCTTAAGACGATGTTGTCCTTTTTCCCGTTGGTGTCGGGCATCATTTGGATGCTGGGAGTATTGAAGCTTTCCGGTCAAAACATCACCCTTTACAATTTTATGGCAACCCCGATGATCATCGGGATTGGAATTGACCACGGGATCCACCTTCTGGATAGGTTTATTGCAGGAAAGACGGGTGATATTGCTGAAACTATCGTCCATACAGGCAAGGCCATTACGCTGACCTCAATCACAACTGTTTTCGGATTCGGATCCCTGTTCATCGGCCATTTTGAGGGATTTGTGAGTCTGGGCTTTACAAGCATTCTTGGCGTTCTCTTCTGCTGGGTCTGTTCCCTTTTCTATTTCCCCAGTTTTCTCAAGCTTCTCCAGGGCCGCCTCGGGAGCCTGAGAACGGATGAAGAGTGATGCCAGAGTTGACATTGCTTTCGTATCATCATGTCCATTTCGTCGGAATTTGCGGTACCGCTATGGGCAACCTTGCAATTGGATTAAAGGAAAGGGGATTCAGAGTTACAGGCTCCGACAAAGGGATTTATCCGCCAATGAGCGATGCTCTGAAAGGAAAGGGGATTTCCATTCAACCTTTTGACCTTGCAAACACAAATGGACCGGACCTGTTTGTTATTGGAAATGCAATTCCACGGGGGAATGTGGAAGTAGAAAACATTCTGAACAAGCGGAAGTCATTCTGTTCACTGCCAGAATTGCTGCGAGATGCTTTCATTGAGAATCGTGAACTCGTCATGATTACCGGTACCCACGGAAAAACGACAACAACAGCCCTCGTTTTCCATATTCTGAGAGAATGCGGTTTAAACCCTTCCGGTATGGTTGGTGGCGTACTGCAGGGGGAGGAAAGTGGTTTTGCATGGTCACCGGAAAGCAAAATATTTGTGATGGAAGGGGACGAATATGACACAGCTTTTTTTGATAAGACGGCAAAATTTCTGAAGTTTTCTCCGGACATTCTCGTAATAAATTCCATTGAATTCGATCATGCGGACATTTTTGACTCGGTGGAGGATATTGAAAGGTCTTTTCGATTTCTTCTGCGAAGAATGGCAGGGAATGCGTTGGTATTGGCCAACGGAGATGATGACCGGGTAATGAGATTGAAGCCACATTCCCATTCCAGATTCAAAAGCTATGGTTTCGGTCAGTCAAACCCCAACCGGATTTTGTCTCTGAGATATGATTCTGGGAAGATGCATTTGGACCTTGAATTGAAAAATCAGCGGTTGTCATTAATTTCCGGTTTATTTGGTCGCCACAACGCAACGAATATTGCCGCCGCAAGTACTGTGTGTCTGGCGTTGGGTGTGTCTGTGAAAGGGCTGGAACGGGCTGTGACGAGTTTTCCCGGCGTTCGGCGAAGGTTTGAACAGCGGGCGTTCAATAAAGTCACAGGAACCCGCGTTATTGAGGATTTTGCTCATCATCCAACGGCTGTTTCCGCAACAATAAAAGGGACAAGAGAAGTGTTTCCGCTCAGTCGGATCGTAGCATTCTTCGAACCGGCAAGCAATACCATGCGAAGGGGAGAGTTGCAGCAGGAACTGGTCTCCTCCCTGACACTGGCGGAGATTGCTTTTATTCTTCCGGTGCCGGAGAGCAGAAGAGAGCTGGTACAGAACACGGAGCCCGTGCATGTTGGCAAATTGTCAGAAACCGTGACCGGGTTAGCGCATGATGTTGACATGGAAGCGCTGCTTCGGGAAACCATTCAACCCGGTGACATTGTTCTGTTCATGTCAAATGGGACCGGTCAGGGAGTATTGGAGAAAACGATTTCTATAGTCAATAGCGTTTCTGACATGGAGGAACGATGAAGATGGAAAAAGAGAACGGGCAGAATTTTAATTTCGTGCACTCAATGGAGGCCTTTTTTGTGGCATCGCACAAACATTATGGTGAAATTCTGCACGGCCACAATTTTCGATGTCGGATTGCGATTTTGTTGAACAGGCCGATATTTGCCCGGGTGTGTTTCAAGCAGGTTATCCAGGGTCTGGATTATCAGCATTTGAATCGACTCCCTTATTTCCGTGAATTCACACCTTCCACTGAGAATATAGCTCAATTCATAGCTGATAGTATGTGCAGTCTGGGATGTGATGTGAGGGAAGTGGAGGTGTTTGAAACCGAAGGTTGCAGCGGAGGAGTGACAATATGTGGCAGCTGATGGGAATGTTCAGCGGTCTGGCAGTGCTGACAGTGGTGGCCGGATATAATCTCACCTGTTTGGGCGACACAATCGCTGAGGAGACGGGTTTTGGTCATAATATTGTTGGATTTGTCCTCCTTGCGGCCATTACATCCCTTCCTGAACTGTCCACGTCTATTACCGGCGCGACATTGGGACAGTCGGAACTCGTATTTGGAAATATGGTGGGTTCAAATATATTCAACACACTGATCATCGGCCTGATCCTGATTGTCATAGGATGGAAAATCCAGACCGAAGGCCATGTAAGAAACGTTCTTTCCGGTGCCATGGGAATCGCAATGGCGGCACTTGCCGGAATGGTGATTGTTCTGAAAGCCGGGTATTCCGGAATGGTGCTCATTGCGGCTTATCTGGTTATGATGGCAGTTCATTATCGTTTTGAGAGGAAAGAGATGATCGGCGGTGAAGCCATGGCTCCGGCCTTTTATTTTCGAAAACTGGCTCTGGTTTACCTTAAGTTTTTCCTATTCTCTGTCATTATAGTCGTAGCAGGGTACCTGATGACGGGTATTTGTGATCGGATTGCGATCACTCCGTTCCAAGCAGGGAACCGCACGATGGTTCTGGGACGAACATTTGTGGGACAGATGTTTCTGGCCGTCGCCACATCTCTTCCTGAGCTGATCGTCTCATTCAGTGCCGTGAAACTCGGGAAAATTGACATGGCTTATGCCAATGTTTTTGGAAGCAATATTTTCAACATGGCAATTCTGGGAATTTCAGCACTGGTGTATAAGGGGAACATGTTTGCAGATGTGGGGATACATATCTATTTTTCCTTTTTTATCTTTATGCTCATGGTCTCAATTGCGCTTATTTCATTGAAATACCGGGTGCAAAGCCGAATTCGCTGGGATGGTCTTGCCATTCTGGTGCTTTTTCTGCTTAATGCCCTGTATCTTTTAAATCGGTAAGAAAAAAAAGCCGCCTGTTAGAGGCGGCTTTGAATTAACTGTCCAAAACTAATTGGCTATTCTTTCACTACCCAAACTTTTGTTTCTACCTTTACCTCCGGGTGAAGGTGAATGATGACCGGGAATGTTCCCAGTTTCTTAACCGGTTCGGGAAGTTCAATCTTCCGTTTATCAATTTCCAACTTCTCGACAGCCAGAACATCCGCAATATCCTGATTGGTTACGGAACCAAATAGCGCTTCAGATTCGCCCGCCTTTTTTGCTACACTGATGGTCATCTTTTCAATAATGTCCTTCAGCGCATTTGCGGCTTCCACTTCTTTCTGGTTCTTAAGCGCCCAACTCTTCTTTTCCAGTTCAATTTGTTTCAAATTGCCGTTGGTCACCTGAACCGCCAATCTCTGTGGCAAAAGAAAATTGCGGGCGTATCCATCTTTAACTTTGATGATTTCTCCTCGGTTGCCCAGTCCTGTTACGGCTTCTTTTAGAATTACCTGCATGATCGGAACCTCCTAACATTTCGCGTCAGGTTTAATCTTATAGCAAAAAGACTGCCGAACGTCAAACGATTTCAGGATTCAGGGCTTGCTTCCGTCTGTGAAAGGGGCAGGATCTCCGGTTTGAGGAGTTCAATGAGCTTATCCGTCTTCAGGGCTACAATGCATCCCCTTGCCCCACAATTGATTGCGATGGTGACATGACGCTTCAGGTCTTCTTCCATAAATATTGGCAGTGCTTTTCGGGATCCGAATGGGCTGATTCCACCTACCTGGTAGCCTGTGAGCCGCTCGGCCTCGCTGACAGATGCCATTCGCATTCGTTTAACTCCGGCCGCTGCGGCCAATTTCTTCAAATCCAATTCCAGATGTCCCGGCATCAGTACAAAAAAGTATTGTGTGCGGGTCGTATCTCCCACCACAAGTGTCTTGATCATCCGCTCAAGGGGGACTCCGGTAGCTTCAGCAGCGAATTCAGCGCCTTTTTGACTATGGGTGTAGGTATACACTTCAAATGGAAATTGAAATTGTTCAAGAAATGTAATGCCTCTGGTCCTCATGATCTTCTCCTTTTCGTACTGCTATCCTGCTCGGGCGTCCCCCGCCGGTTTTTAAAAATAAGCCGAACTGGGACATCCGTCAGTTTGAACGATTCTCTCAAGCTATTTTCAAGGTAACGCTGGTAGGAAAAATGAGGCTGTACCTTTGAATTTGTGAATACAGTGAAGGTTTGAGGCATTGTACCGGTCTGGGTGATGTAGAAAAACTTCAGAAAACGCCCGCTTTGGGTGGGCGGTCTGTGCTTACCTGTTGCATCTACCAGAAATTGATTGAGTTTGGAAGTGGAAATCTTCTGCGTAGCCTGCTTCGCAATGTGATCAATAAGGGGCAGGATCCGGGTAACCCGTTGACCGGTCTTTGCCGAAACAAAAAGAATGGGAGCATATTTCAGAAATTTCATCCTCTGGCGCATTTGTTCTTCAAATGTTTTAACTGTCTTTGTGTCTTTTTCAATAAGGTCCCATTTGTTGAAGAGAATTATCACATTTCTATAGAGATTGTGGGCAAACCCGCTGATATTGGCGTCCTGAAGTGAGGTGTCCTGACTGGAGTCAATGAGCATCAAGACAAAGTCCGATTTTTCAATGTTCTGTTGAGCATGGAGAACACTGACCTTTTCTATGAAATTGTCTATTTTGCCTCTTCTGCGGATTCCTGCTGTGTCAATGATACGAAATGTGCGCCCGTGGTACTTCAGCTTTGCGTCCACTGCGTCCCGTGTAGTTCCAGGAATATCGGATACAAGGGCGCGTTCCTCTCCCAGAAGGCGGTTCAATAGGGATGATTTGCCAACATTGGGTTTTCCGATGATGGAAATGGAATACTCAAGTGGAAGCTCCGGTTGGGTTTCCTCCGGGAGAACATCTTCTTCACTCTCTGGTGTGGGTTCAAGATGAAGCATGGCCATGATTTGTTCTTTCAGTTGGTCCATCCCGTCTCCATGGGCGGATGAAACGGGAATCATTTCCTGAAAACCCAACTGATAGAAGTCTGAAATGTTATGTGCAGCACCTTTGATATCTACCTTGTTGGCTGCGAGAATAACCGACCTTGCCGCTTTACGCACGACATTTGCAACTTCTATATCCATAGCAGTGAGTCCCTGATCTGCATCAACCATCATAACTATTAGGTCAGACTCTCTCAGTGCGGTTAGAGTCTGGGTACGCATCTGTGAAAGGATGTAGTCAGATGTGGAGGGTTCAAGGCCACCCGTGTCTGTCAGAAGTACAGAGACACCGATGTCCAGTTCCACTTCATGAAAAATGCGATCCCGGGTGACTCCCGGCATGTCATTTACAATGGCTTTACGCTTCTTTATCAGTCGGTTAAATAGAGTGGATTTACCAACGTTCGGTCTGCCAATAATTGCAATAACGGGAAGCTTTTTCACTTACATACCCTTTTTGTAACCAGTGAGGTAGACAGGGAAAGATGGAGTTACCAGCATTTTCCGAGTTTTTTGCCGCCTATGAGGTGAAAGTGCAGGTGGGGGACTTCCTGTCCGCCGTCTGCGCCGGTGTTGATAAAAATCCGATAGCCGCTTTCGGAAATCCCGAATTGACGGGCCAGTTTTTGCATTACCTGGAAGATTTCACCAACCAATGATTGATCGTAGGTCTCCATTTCATTTGTGGATATAATATGCTTTCTCGGGGCAACCAGAATATGCACCGGCGCGACCGGATTGATATCCTTGAAAGCCACAAGATTATCGTTTTCAAAAACAAGGTCAGTGGGAATTTCTCCACGGACAATCTTACAGAAGATGCATTCCATTCTCTTCTCCTTTTCCCGTGAATGATACCAGCATCGGCTGCCTTTGTCAATGCGGGCCTTAGCTGACGCATGTTCATCCGGTTATGGGTGATATGAAGGCACTAAGAGTTTCTTTCAGCTTGCTGTAGCTGAGTGTTTGCTCCGTACGTTCTCCTTTCCGAAGCTCGGAGGCAAGGGTGCCCCAGTTGACCAGTCCGGAGCGGTTCATCCATTGATGTCCGGTCTGGTAGTAGAATTTATTGATAGATTCTTCTCTTGTGATTTCTCCCATCGTGTGGAGTAGTTTCCCCCGGGTCAGAATTGAGGGGAGAATATTCGGGGGAAGCGTTTCGTCTTGACGGGAAATAGAATAATAACTTTCAAGGACCGTGTAATATGCCTCCAGGTAAGAGAGAATGCAACCGGCAATGTTTCTCAATACAAAGGCAGATTTGCTGTCGAGGCAGTATTTTTCTCCTTCTCGGGATACCAGTTCGAGTTCTTCGAGAAGGGACAACTCCCTGTGAATGTTGGATGATTGGGGCTCGTCTGTTTCGTACACAAACTCCATGTGAAAAAGTTTATGAAGAAAACTATATTCTTCCTTCAAATCATTAAAAGTAAAAGAAGATTGTCTTAGTTTCAGGATAGACGCAGCAACAAAGGAAATATCAATAAAATGGTGGATGATGTTGTTCTTGTAGTATTCCATATAACTCCTTCGGGATTCAACAGGGCGGTAAATAATCTGGTTATCGATGGAATGTTTCTCAATTTTTTCGGATTGAACCAGGTAATCCAACACTTTTATGGTGGCTTCTTCAATGGCGGTGGAGAGTTCTGCAAGCGGTACGGTCCGTGATTTGAAAAACCGAAGAGCATAGTCCAGCCGAAGCATGAGGCCATCACGTGTCATTCCCCTGCGGACATTTGAAAGGAATAAGATGGAAACCAGTGCAATTGGTGTGATGAGTGTACTTTTCTGTATTTCACGGATCACGCGGTAGCCCATCTGGTTGGTGAAATCACGGAATTCTTTGTCATTCAGCTGATCAAGTTGAATATCGTGCTCAGACAGATAATCGGAAAGTAGAAACATTTTCCCG
>PFTO01000069.1 GCA_002789615.1 Acidobacteria bacterium CG_4_9_14_3_um_filter_49_7
GGCACCATCAGGTATTCAGATAGGCTGATCCCCATGGCCCGAAGCGCGTCCACCTGTTCGGTCACTCGCATGGAGCCGATTTCAGCTGCAATTCCGGACCCCGCCCGACCTGCCACCAGTAATGCAGTTACCACAGGACCCAGTTCCCGGACAATGGAAATTCCGATGATTGTTCCGAGGTAATACTTTGCCCCGAGGAAACTCAAAGAATAAGATATCTGCACCGCGAATACCATTCCGATAAACAGTGCGGTCACATTTATGAGGGTCAGGGACCGGGTGCCGAGTTTGTACATTTCGTTCCACACCAGCCGATACCGAATATGGCCGAGGAAAATGTGGCGGAACACATTTTTCAACTGGAGCGACAGACCGCCCAGGCTCTTGAGCTTTTGAGCGAATCGCATTTCAGTCCACTGCATGTTCATGGGTTCAGTATAGCGAAAAAAATGCGGATTGGTACATAGGATATAGGGCTTTTTATGAAATAATATGACATAATTCGCTGTGCTATGCCGGTGGAGTAGATTTTGAATCGGATTTTTGTGTATACTGCTGCCATATTGCCCATGATTTTCTGGGGCTTGTCCTTTGTCTGGACAAAAATTATCTTCACCAGTTATGGCCCGGTGACCACGCTGACCTTGCGGCTCATCATCTCCACAATTGTGCTCTCTCTGCTTATCCTGGTGACGGGGAAGCGGGAAAGAATTCAACGGTCTGATCTAAGATTTTTTATTCTGCTGGCTTTTCTGGAACCGTTCTGCTATTTCATCGGGGAAAGCTTTGGACTGAAACTTGTTTCAGCTACCCTTGCCTCCGTAATCATTACGACAATCCCGTTGGTAACCCCTGTTTTTGCCTGGTTTTTGCTGAAAGAACGGTTGACGTGGGTTAACGTTTCGGGTCTGGTGATCTCTTTTCTTGGCGTTGTGGTTATTGTGGTGGGGCGGGACTTTCAGTTAACTGCTTCTCCGGCAGGTCTTCTGCTGCTGGGATTTGCTGTGCTTTCCGCAGTGGGGTATGGTCTTCTTGTTAAAAAGGTAGTCGGTCGATATTCCTCCCTGACCATCGTGAATGTGCAGAATTTCATTGGAATCCTGTTCTTTTTGCCCGTTTTCTTTTTAACAGAGTTTCATGACTTCATCTCTGCCAGACCCGGCCTCGATGTGATCCAGGCACTGATGGCATTGGCGGTTTTATGCTCAGCAGTTGCATTTGTGCTGATGACCATCGCCATACGGGAGATCGGAATCAGCCGCTTCAATGTGTTTACCAATATCATTCCGGTGATTACGGCGCTGTTTGCCTGGATGGTGCTTGGAGAATCGCTGCATGCCCGGAAACTCATTGGCATTGCCATAGTGATAGCAGGTCTCTTTCTCTCACAGCTGGCTGGAAAAAGACCTCCTGTAAAAGAAATATTCTTTGTGGAGGGATAAGCAGGAAAGAAGTGTTCTGTGCGCCTCTGTCCAGTGTTCCGAAAAGACAGAGAAAAGAGGGGCATATTTCGGGGAATTAATCTCCAAATCTGAATGCAAATGGAAAATTGGTCTTTCCTTTCCCTTTCAGGTCAGAACACAGAAAACGGAATACTGAACACCTCTTTCTTACTTCCGATACCACCTTCCCTCAGGCGCTTGAATCCAGTGCCCTTTGGGGGAGCGCTCAGCAATCTGAACGGCCCGCTGTTTTCCAACAAGTTCAGGGGTGGATCCTGTTTTCTCTGCAATCATCTGATATACCGTGAGTCGGTCAGCGTTTTCGTCGTTCACCACCTGCTGGTTTGGCCGATCGCTGCTACGGTATTCCAGAAATCCGCGGTTGTTTTCACCAATTAGGCCTTGATTTTTCATGTTTGTGATTACCGGCAGCCGCTTTCTCATTCTTTCCTTGATCGCGTTCTCGTCCGCAAGGGCGACGGAACCAAAAAGTGCGAAAAAGGTTACGAAAAGGACGATCTTTTTCATAAATAACCTCCGACTATTTTTTGTTTTCAGGTGCGGCATCCAGATCACCAAAGAAGTTATCCAGTTCCCTGTCAATTTTGACCCGGACTTCCACAGTCACATGTACTGGTTTTATGGTCACTTCATGCTCCATCTTGATACATGAAACTGTTGCCATTGCCGAGGCAAGTAGCAGGCAGGCCAGAAATGCTTTCATTTTCCCTCCCTTTTTCAACCGCATCTATTTGCTTCTAAATTTAACCTTTCCCTGCTGTTTCAGCAAGCGATTTATGTCAATATCAACAAAATTGAGATCCAGTGTCAGTCCCTGAAGTGACACAAGACGACGATTTTGCGGGTCTTTAACAAAATCGCCGACCTTTTCGTCGTAAATAAGTGGGAGTTTCCCGTTGGGTTTGCCATCCAGTTTCAGCAGTAGATTCAGGTTTCCATTCCGGCTTTCCAGATTGACCCGGGCCCACTGGTATGTGAAATCCTTAATTGCTTCCTCAGCCAATACCACACCGCCCGTGATATCTTTACTTTCAGCTATCTGAATGGTTCCGGCGTTTCCGGGAACAGACTGAAGAAACCCCTTTCCGAAAACGAGATTACCGTCCACAAGACGAAGGGGGATGTATCCACTGACAGTGCCATCTCCCTTTGCTTTACCATTTCCCATTGCCAGGTTTAATAGAGAAGTGAGTTTCAGCTGGTTGCAATAGATGCCGAAGTCCATGTCCGGTTTTGCGGAGGAAAGGAGGAAAGAACTTACCGCCATTTCCCCTTCGGCAAAGGTAAATTCTGCGGATTCCACTGAGACCGTGTCTGCGTCCAGTAGTTGAAATCGAATTTGGGCGTTCTCAAATATTGCGGGTCCGGCGCTGATCTTCTGAATCGTAGCCTGCTGGGAGGAAAGTGAAGTCATGTTCAGAAGGTTGTTGAATTCAATGGAAGATTCAATGCCGCTCACTTTGATGCTGTCGTCCGCTGTGGCCAGTGCCATGTTATGGATATCCAGCCTCGCGGTAGCCTTGGGACTGCTGTCCTTCGTCATGGTAACTCTACCGGCCATTGCGACCTTTCCCGTTGTGGAGAAACCTTTCAGAGATGAAACAAGCGGGCTCAAATCTGTGCCTTCCGGGAGCTCGGTTTCCGGCAGATGAAAGTCCATTGCAAAAACCTCATTCTCCCGGGCTGAGCCAAATTCACCCTCAAAAGTCAGCACCAGGGGATGCACCGGGAGTTCTGCGCCGCCTTCGAATGACATTCCTGTTTTCACCGGTTTCCAAGTGCCGTGAACGTGGAAGAAGGAGATGTCCGGTGTGACGGCCTTTTCAGCAGTGAAACTGCCTTCATGTTTATTTGGATCCCCTTTAAAATGCGCTTTCCCGGATAATCCGGTAACCTTGTCGCCGTTGCCGTCATCCAGATTGAAACTGCTGAACTCGCCTTTCATGCTGCTGAGTATTACCCCGTCTTGTCCCATTTTCCCCGCAACCTGAAGGGCAAAGCTGTCACCTTTGGCTATGGCTTTCTGACTGGTCCCGATCAGCTTTTTCGCCGAAACGACTGCTGAAAATTTTGCATTTTGTGGATTCCCTGATAGTGTCGCATTGACCGCTACAGTGCCCATGTCCAGTTTTCCTTTTGCCATGGAAAGAGACAATGGCTGTGACGCATTGGCGAAAAGTGTGAAGTGCGGCAGCTTTTCTTCCATGTTTCCGGTGAACTTCCCCCTGATTTTTACCGGTACCGTTGTTGCCGGAAGGCCAGGGAAAAGAGTTGAAGTGGCGTCTTTGGGCAGCCGCAGAGTATACTTGCCCTGGACAGCTGGAGTTTTCGTCATGTTTAGAAGCTGTCCGGACAGTGATATGGTGACTGGAATCGGGGTTTGTATTCTGACTTCCGGGGCAGAGAAACCCAGTATATCCAGTGCTTTACCGTCCAGTTGGATCGCGGCCGGTGCGGCGAGCACCATCTTTTCCGAAATTAACGAGTGAACTGTTGCGGAAAGTAGGATATCTTCCGGGGTATTTCCAATAATCCTTGTAGAGAAATGGGCATCCAATGTGAGCAATGTGCCGGAAATGGAGATGTGTGCGTTTTTTGTATCTGCCTCAATTGAACCGTCGGCAGGCTTGCCTTTTGCCAGGGTGATGGATGCCTTTCCCGAAAGAGTACCCGAAAACGATATCGATTTGTCTGTGACCAATTGGCCGATGAAGCGATCCGGTCCAAATCCATCCCAGGAAATATTCACATTTCCGTCCAGAGCGGGGAGTTCAAACCTTCCTTCCCCGTGTACCGTGCCTCCCTCCGGGAAAAGGTCTGTTTGAAGTGTTAGCGTATTCCCATCGAACCGGCAGACAAGGTTGCCCGGAATTAATAGAGACCCGTACGGGCTTTTCAGAAAAACAAAGGCATTGTCCAGGAAAATATCGGGTATTGGAGGCAGAGGAGCGGCAGTCTTTGTTTTATCCTCGTTGTGAGCTGCAAATGTTGAAAGGGGCGGGAGTCCCGATATACGGACCTTTCCGTCCCGGTCTATCCGCGCATGAATTGTCAATCCCACCACGTGGACCGCGCTGATTTTCCCCTTCAGGATGCCGCTTAACGTATAGGAGACATTTATGTCTGGAAGTATCAGTTTATTTTCACCCAATTTCCCGATTCTTACATCCCTGAAGTGGGCTCCAGTAAGGCCGAGACTGACCACCTGAACCCGGTTAAGTTTGAGTCCGAATCCGGCAGCAGTTTCCGTTATTTTCCGTTGAACAGTTCTTTCCAGCGAACGCTCCACCATGGGGACGAACACCAGAAACAGCACACACACCAGTACCAGTGACAGAAGAAAATAGCGAACACTCGCTTGTATCCTATTCATTATTTTATGGTTCATACCGTAATTCTACCCGTAAACCTTCATGTTGTCAAACGGCTTTGCAGTTCGAATAGAGGTGATGAAAAGACAGATAAAGGACAACTGGATTGTCTTTTCCGAATCCTGTCTGAACTCAAACTCAGACTCAAACTTAAACTTGTCTCATTCGGGAGGGTAGTGTAAGGTATAGCCCGGAAGAAAAACAGAGCTGGAGGGGCTTATGCGTGGAGAACTGAAATGGATCGCCTGGGAAACAACACCGAGATGTAACTTGTCCTGCGTGCATTGCCGCTCATCCTCAACCATGCACATGCCGGAGGTGATGGATACCAAACAGGCGCTGTCGGTACTGGATAAAATTGGCGATTTCTGCAGTCCGGTGGTGGTATTGTCCGGGGGTGAACCCCTTCTTCGAAAGGATATTTTTGAGCTGGCACAATATGGAACAGACAAGGGTTTTCGGATGTGCATGGCCACAAACGGCACCCTCATCAATGACACACATTGCGAAAAAATGATTGAAACCGGCATCAAGATGGTGTCATTGAGCCTGGACGGCAGCACGGTAGAGATTCACGATAATTTCCGGAATCACAAGGGCGCGTACGCTGGCGTGATGCGCGGAATTGAGTTTCTGAAGAAGCATAATATTCCGTTTCTCATCAATTCTTCTTTCACCAAGAGAAACCAGAAGGATATGGAAAACACATACAGACTGGCCAAGGAACTGGGCGCCACGGCATGGTATATGTTCATGATTGTCCCCACCGGTCGGGGGGAAGATGTGATGAGCGAATTGATTGATACAAAGGATTACGATGATATCCTCCGCTGGCATTACAGACTGGAGCAGCAGGAAAATGAAATTCTGGTACGGCCCACCTGTGCCCCTCACTACTATCGGATTTACATGGAAGAAGCCATGAAGGAAAAGAAGTCTGCCAAACGGCGAAACCTTACCTTCTCCACCGGCGCCAACAAGGGCTGCGTGGCCGGGCAGACCATCTGCCTGATCCGATCCGACGGTGAGGTGTTGCCCTGTTCTTATTTCCCCGTTTCAGGCGGAAATATATTCACACAATCCATGGAAGAGATCTGGAACTCAAAACTGTTCCTTGAGATGCGGGACTTTGATGTTTACAAGGGCAAGTGCGGGGTGTGTGAGTATCGGGGAGTCTGTGGCGGCTGCCGGGCACGGGCATATGCTGTGACAGGGGATTACCTGGACCCTGAACCTTTCTGCGACTACGAGCCCGGACATCTGAAAGATGATAAATAGTTTTGTTCAACAGTTTTCCTTAATGGATGATTTGAATATCAGAAATTGAGTGCACTTGCGCGAGATAGATCCAAATTTCTCATAGATGGTATAAAAAATATACATAAAAATAGAATTTTACCTCATGTTGGATGAAAATATGAAATAACATAACATTAAGGTGTGCAGGAAGTTGCATATGCTTATCCTTAAAAAGTTTTGACTAAAACGAGAATTTCGGTATAATAATGGAAAACTTGAATTTTGGGTCGGTGTATGGCATCTGGTAACAGCATTTTCAAAACTCATTTCATTCTGATTGTTCTGGTTTTCCACGCCCTGGTTGTGATCGGTGGTGGGACATGGGTGTACCTGGAATACCGGTCCTGTACTGAAGATGCTGCTGCGATCCGTACGAAAGACATCGCCCGTTGCCGGGCGGCGGCAGAACGCCATCTCAATGACTTTGTTTCCCGTACGGGAAACGGGAAGCTGTCAGAGCCTGTCCCGGAAACACCGGAGAAGGTTCTGGCAAAATCCATCTGGCAGGAAAGGTTTGGAGACCGGGGCTTTCTTTTTCTGTTCTTTCAAAAAGGGGGACAGATTGCAGGGTGGTGGAATGGAAAAGAGCACCTTGTTCCGGTTACAGAGCTTCGTGACAAGTCCGGTTTACCTTTCCTGAAGGACCCTTGTCTGCAATGTATGGAAACAGGTCAACCCCGCTGGTTGAATAATGTGTCCACAGGCTGGGCACCAGTCCACGACAAATGGTCTTTTTATCTTTTCCCTCAGGCTGACCGCAATCAGGTGGTGGGAGCGGCGCTGGATATGGCGGAAACAACCCGAACCGCCGATGCTTACATGGAACTGTCCCGTAAACACATTTTTCACTTTGTCATCGGTATGACGCTTTTTCTGGTTGCCCTGCTGCTGGCCACACTGGGTGTGGCATTTCTGCTGGCTCGAAAAGTGAACCTGGAAATTAAGACCTATGCCGGTTCATTAAAGAAGGCACTGGCAGACGGAACCTTGCTGGAAAAGGGTGGTAACGAGCTTCGGGAATTCGGAAAACTTGCAGAAGCAACGAATGAGCTGCTGAAGCACAGCAAGGAGGCAGAAGAAGGGCGGCGGCTCACCAAGGAGCAATACCGGAAACTCTTTGAAACCAATGCGGTGTCTATCTGGGTGGAAGACTTCTCATCCGTCCGGACCATGCTTGACGAGTTGGAGGCAGAGGGGATCACGGATCCCGAAGCTTATTTCAAAAACAATCCCGACTTTGTCAGAAGAGCGACAGGAGCCATCCGAATTCTGGATGTCAACCAGGAAACCCTGAGGATGTTTGGCGCAGAGAGAAAAGAACAGCTCTTGTCATCCCTGGAAGTCGTATTTTCGGATGATTCTTATCGTGGATTCTCAACAATGTTGACTCATCTGTTCCGGGGAGAACGGGTCTTTCGATACGAAACGGTGAATCGTACATTGACCGGTATGAATATCTTTGTTCTGGTTACCGTGACAGTAGACGAATCAGAAGATTTCAAGCATCTGATCGTATCACTTGTCGATATAACGGATCGAAGAGAGATGGAAGAAGCGCTGGCGGAGCAAAAGGATCGATTGGCCGCAACGCTCCATTCCATCGGTGATGGTGTCCTGGTTGTGGACGCCCTGGGCATGGTCAGAATAATGAATGTGGCTGCCGGACGAATGACAGGATTTAACCCCGACGAAGTACTGGGATATCCCCTGGAACAGGTGTATCGGATTATCAAAGTGGGAAATGGGCATGGAGTTGATGACACCACCCGTCTCTTTTTCAAGGAAGAGGATGTGGAGATTGCCGGAGAGGAAACGGTTCTGGTCTCTGCTGATGGAGGTCGCTATCTGATCGATGAATCCCGGTCTCCGGTTCTGGGAAGCGATGAAGAGTTCAGGGGGTTGGTAGTCGTATTTAGAGACATCACCGAGTTGAGGCGGACACAGGCCAGATTTGCCAGAGTAAAGCGCCTGGAATCTCTGGGTCTGATGGCGGCCGGAATTGCCCACGATTTTAACAATGTTATGACAGCAGTATTCGGCAATATTTCTCTTGCAAGGATGTTGTCCGAACCGGGATCAAAAGTGGCAGAAAAACTGGGTTTCGCTGAACAGGCAATTGAGCGAGCCCGGGAGCTGACCGGACGCCTCATTACTTTTTCCCGGGGCGGAGCGCCGGTGGGGAAAGAAGTGGCGCTTTCAGGGCTGATTTTAGACAGTGTGGAGAAGGCGATTGGGAATGCAGCCACCCACTGGACGGCCGACATTGCAGATCCACTCTGGTCTGTGGAGCTGGACGTTTCCCAGTTTGTCCATGTGGTGGACAATGTGGTAAAAAACGCTCTGCAAGCCATGGATGGCGGCGGTGCGCTTGAAATCAAAGTAGAGAACACCGTGATCGGTGAAAGCGACCCCATTGTGCAGTCGGGCAGATATGTGCGATTGGTTTTTTCCGATACCGGTTCTGGAATACCGGTGGAAAATATGGACCGGATTTTTGATCCCTATTTCACCACCAGAGAAGGTGCCCAGGGGCTGGGCCTGTCCATTGTCTACGGCATTGTCAAACGCCACGACGGCCATGTCCGGGTGGAATCAAAGCCGGGCAAAGGCAGTATCTTTGAAGTTCTTCTCCCTGCGGTTTCCCCGGAACTGTTTGAATAGAAATAGGGAAATGAGTGGCTTTTTGTTTCCGTTCCTGCCTCACAGAACACTGAACACAAGCGCCGCAGGCGCACTGAACGCTTTTCTCAATCCGATTGCTCATTTACATTCATAATGGTAAGCTGATGCAGCGCTTGAGTGCGTGATGAATTTATAAAAGAGGAGTCTTTTGATGGATAAGCCACTATTGAATGCCCTTCAGGGAAAGCAGCCGGAGGTTCCACCGGTATGGATCATGCGCCAGGCCGGTCGCTTTTTGCCGGAGTACCGGGCAATCCGGAAGGAGAATTCTTTTCTGGACATGTGTAAGAAACCGGAGCTGGCGACGGAGGTTACTCTCCTTCCAGTTGAGATGTTTGATATGGATGGAGCAATCCTCTTTTCCGATATTCTGATCCCCATCGAGCCCATGGGGCTGAACCTTGAGTTCATAGAGGGTCGGGGTCCCGTATTCCATAACCCGGTTCGGACACGGGAACATGTGGAGGCATTGAAGTCAGAAGGCGTGTCGGAAGATGTCGGATTCGTTTATGAAGCAGTGAGTCGATTGCGGAAGTATCTTCCGGACGACAAGACGTTGATTGGCTTTGCCGGTGCCCCATTTACCATGGCCTGTTATATGGTGGAGGGCGGTGCGTCCCGGAATTACACCTGGCTGAAATCGATGATGTATAACGATGAACGGAGTTTCCGTCTGTTGATGGAGAAACTGACCACTGTTCTGGAAGGATACCTGTCATCTCAGATCAGAGCGGGTGCAGAAGCGATCCAGCTTTTTGATACCTTCGGTGGCATCCTGTCTCCCTTTGATTATGAACGCTATGTTTTCTCCTATGTGAAACGAATTTTCACTACCCTGAAGAGGCAATTCCCGGGGACACCGTTGATATACTTC
>PFTO01000015.1:0-7578 GCA_002789615.1 Acidobacteria bacterium CG_4_9_14_3_um_filter_49_7
TGCGACCGTTGATTGGTTCGGGATTGTGAAACCGCAGCCAGGCTTCCCGAAACAGAAAAAAGCTGATGGCAATGAGTGTGGCGGCATTGAAAACAGCCGCAAGAATCTGGGCCCGTTTCAAGCCAAAGGTGAATTGTTTGGTACTGGGCCGGCGGCTGAGGCGAATGGCGATCCAGCTGATGATGATGGAAATCCCGTCACTGAAGTTGTGAAAAGCGTCAGAAATAAGGGAGAGGCTTCCGGACAGTAAGCCCCCGACAATCTCCACAGCGGTGATGAGAAAGTTGAGTAGCATGGTAATAAACAAGCGTTTTCCTGAAATGTCCGTGTCATGTTGATGATGGTGAGTCAATTTGCATCCTCCCTGGATTTTTCCTGCATATTCTACTCTATAGGGAACTGTGATTGAACAACTTTCCCGGAATCACGATAAAAACGCCGCCTTATCCAGAACGCCACATTGACCAGCGAAATGAGTACCGGTACTTCCACCAGCGGCCCGATAACGGCAGCAAATGCTTCTCCCGAATTGATGCCGAACACGGCAACGGCTACCGCAATGGCCAGTTCAAAATTGTTGCTCGCCGCGGTGAAAGAGAGAGTGACACTCTTGTTGTAATCGGCACCGGCCTTTTTCGCCATCCAGAAGCTGACAAGGAACATGAATACGAAGTAAATGCAAAGCGGGATTGCGATTCGAACCACATCCATTGGTATCATTACAATGAGTTTGCCCTTTATCGAAAACATGACAATGATAGTGAACAGCAGCGCGATCAGGGTTATGGGGCTGATAATGGGAATAAATTTGTCGTGGTACCACGATTTCCCCTTTGCTTTGACCAGTATCAGCCGGGTCAGTGCCCCTGCCATGAAGGGAATGCCGAGATAGATGAAGACAGATTTTGCAATCTCGGAAATTGAAACATTCACCAGGCTGCCTTTGAGTCCGAACAAAGGCGGCAGCACAGTGATGAACATCCATGCGTAGATGCTGTAGAACAAAACCTGGAATATGGAATTGAACGCCACAAGGCCGGCGCAGTATTCAGTGTCGCCATCCGCCAGCTCGTTCCAGACGATAACCATGGCGATACACCGGGCCAGTCCGATCATGATCAGACCCACCATATAGTGTGGATATCCCCTGAGAAACACGATGGCCAGCACAAACATAATGATGGGACCGATGATCCAGTTCTGGAGCAGGGAAAGTCCCAGTACTTTCCAGTTTCGGAACACATCTCCCAGCTCTTCATAACGAACTTTGGCAAGGGGCGGGTACATCATCAGGATCAGGCCGATGGCGATGGGGATATTGGTAGTGCCCACCTGAAATTGATGAACGAACGATTCGGTATCGGGAATCATATATCCCAGTCCAACGCCCGCAACCATAGCAAGGAAAATCCACAGGGTCAGGAAGCGGTCCAGGAATGAGAGCTTGCCTGCCGGTTGTCTGCGAGGGCAGGCCGGAGCTATTTTTTTCTGTGAACTCATGCGCCATTTCCTCCTGTCTGATTCACCAGAGATTCAGGCAAAGTCTCGATAAACTCACGGATTTCATCCCGGATTCGTCGGTACACATTCAATTTTTCCTCTCCGTCCGGCATGTCGGCAGTCAGTGAAGGCGGATCGTCAAACCCGCAATGCATTTTCCTTGCCTTGCCGGGGAAAAGAGGGCAGGTTTCCCGGGCATGGTCACAGACCGTCACTACATAATCGAAGGGAATGTCCATCATCTCATGGACTTCTTTGGATAAGTACCCTGAAATATTTATGCCCACTTCGGCCATAACAGTTACGGCATGGGGATTGAGCCGCGTCTTGATGATTCCGGCTGAATGCGCTTCAATCCGGTCCCCCTTCATGTGTCTTGTCCATCCTTCCGCCATCTGGCTCCGGCAGGAATTCCCGGTGCACAGAAACAGAATCCTCAATCTTTCCCGCATGCTTGCACTCCTTTATGTTCATTTTCCTTCACCTTTAAGGAATTCCCCAGTATTTTGTGGATCCAGTCAAGGGCGATTTGGACTTCCGGTTCAGAATGTGCCGGTAACCGGTAATAGACCCAGCGCCCGTCTTTTCTGGATTCCACCAGCCGAGCTCGTTTCAAAATTGCCATGTGTGTGGAAACGGTGGAGTCGGAGAGGCTCAGCAAGTCACTGATATTGCAACTGCAAAGTTCCCGGCCATGCAATGCCATCAGAACACGAAGCCGGTGTTCTTCTGAAAGCGCTTTCGCGATAGTGACGATTGTTTCCATGTTTCCTCCGGTTTCCCATTGAATGCGATCAATTTTATATATTTAGAGAGTTCGGCAAGTATCAAACTAATTTCAGTTTAACTGTCCATTTCCGTTATGTCAAGGGAGATTTGAAAAGTGGAAATGGAGGAACAGACCCATTGGGTGGTACCTGTTGCAGGAAAGTCAGATTGTGGGACTGAAGAAGGGCGTTAGAATATACAGATAGATGTAATAGGTTCCCACTGCCACGAAAATTGCCCCGGTGATTCGGCGGAACCATTTTTCCATGATGGAGACCCAATTGAAGGCGCTGGCAACCGCGTGGCTGCCATAACCGAAGGCAAGGGCAAAAACCAGCACGGGAAACGCAGTTCCGATGCCGAACATGCTGGGTAGGAAGATGTGGGACTGAAATCTCATAGCCAGGGGGATGAGACTGCCGAAGAAAAGTGCCGCAGAAACTGGACAGAAGGAGAGGGCGAGCAGGGTGCCAAGGAAAAACGTGCCGATGAATCCCATTGTCGCGAGTTTCTCAGATGCTCTGTGGGTGAATCCGGTTGAAAATGTAGGAAGGGGAATAATTCCCAGCAGAACCAGACCGGTGAGAAAAAGCAGAATGCCAAGAGTATGGTTCATTCGCTGCTGGAGAAAACTGGCCACATCAAAGACCGCAAGGAAGCCAGTGACAAGGATGGTGCCGAGAACAGTGTAAGTTACCACCCTTCCTGCGGTGTAAAGAAGACCTGAAAAAATCACCCTGCCCGGTTTTTCGACATCCTGACTGATGTAGGAAACCGCTGCGATGTTGGTGGCCAGCGGACACGGGCTGATGGATGTCAGTATCCCGAACCAGAAGGCGCTTCCGGCTGCCAGAAGCAGGGTATTGGTCATTTGGAGAGACCTTTCATAACAAAATTCTCAACAGAAGACTGAATATACTTGTCAAATTTTTCCGGGCTGTGGATCAGCTCCCATACCTTCTGCAGCAACTCATGACGGACTGTTTTGCCACTTCTCAGCTCAACGAGGACGACTGATTTTGTGTACAGCTTAAATTCTTGAATAAAGTGTTTGTTTTCAGCTTTGTCCACGTCCACTGGCTGCCACCGAATCGCACCGGATTTCAGCTCACTGGTGAAATGCTTCTGCACTGCTTTGCCCGTGTTTGATTCAATGGCACGGCAGGTTTGACAGCGGGGATTGGCATAGAAATAATAAACAACAAAGGCAGGGGAATCGGTGGCCTTCACCTTTTCATGTGAGGGTTCTGCCGCCATTCCAGTGATAGCAATGGAACAGAGAAAAAAAGCGGAAAAAACGTGTTTCAACATAATTATGACTCCACCTGTTTCAGAATATCCTGGATCTCGATCACCGAGAGCAGTTTACCTGCTATTTTTACTTCACCATTTACGACCAGGGCTGGTGTCATCATGATCCGGTAGCTCATGATCTTGTTGATGTCGGTCACTTTTTCCAGCTCATACGTTATGCTCAGTTCATCCGCTGCCTGGCAGGTACGCTCCTCCAGCTTGCGGCACTTGGGGCATCCTGTTCCCAGAATTTTCAGATCAAGCATTTTGCTGTTCCTCCTTTTATGTCTACTGTTTCAGTTATGCAATAATGCCAAATAACATGCCGGTAATGGTGGCCATTACGATCACGGTACCGACAAAAACGAGCGTTTTTTTTGTACCCAGCACGCTGCTGATAATCAGCATGTTGGGTAGTGACAGTGCCGGGCCTGCCAGCAGCAATGCCAGTGCCGGGCCCTGTCCCATGCCGCTGCCCAGCAATCCCTGCAGGATCGGCACTTCCGTCAGAGTGGCAAAATACATGAAAGCTCCTGCCACCGAAGAGAAGAAGTTGGCCCCAAAGGAGTTGCCACCCACCAGAGAAGTTACCCAACCGGAGGGAATCATCCCTTCATACCCCGGACGGCCCAGAGCAAAACCCGCAATCAATACACCGATGAGAAGGAGTGGCAGAATCTGCTTCGTGAATTCCCAGGTAGATTCTACCCAAGCCCTCATTTCTCCTCCGGTGGTCATGGCAGAGACAGTCACACCCGTGGTAGCTGTCACAAATGGCCAGGTGGGTCCGTGGGGGAAGATTGTTGCAACGATTGTTGTAAGGGCAGCTGTCAGCAACAGTTTCCATGCCCTTACGTCAAACCAGGCGGTTAGGATGATGCCAAGAAGAACGGCAAACCCGGAAGTAATTCCCCATTTCCACACGAAAAGGGCATGAAAAATACCAGTTGTATTATCAGACTTTCCCCAGTTGGCGAACACCAGGATGCCCACCATGGCGAAGAAGAACGTGGCATTATGAATAAGCGGTCTTCCGCCTTCATCTTTAGGTGAATCTGCACTGGCGGCATGGCGGTCTGACTCACTTTTTCGAAACAGCCATGCCATCAGCGCCCCAACAATCAGGCTAAATAATATGGCTCCCAACGCACGGGCAATACCCAGTTTTACACCCAGAACCTTTGCGGTGAGCACGATGGCTAGGATGTTGATAGCGGGGCCGGAATAGAGAAACGCCGTAGCGGGTCCAAGACCAGCCCCCATGGTGTAGATTCCGGCGAACAGCGGCAACACCGTGCAGGAACATACAGCTAGAATGGTGCCGGAGACCGACGCCACTCCATAGGACATCAATCGGGGGGCTTTCGGACCGAGAAAGCGCATCACAGATTGCTGGCTGAGGAAAATAGAGATTGCCCCTGCGATAAAAAAGGCAGGTACGAGGCAAAGCAATACGTGTTCTCGCGCATACCATTTCGTAAGTGCCAGGGCTTCCATCATGGCGTTGTCGAACCGGGGATTTCCGACTGGAAGAAAATAGAGAGTGATGAAAGCGATCACCATGAGCAGGAAGATCAGCTTTTCAGATTTCCAGTTCATCTAGTTTGTCCTTTCGCGTCATTTTTGTGGACATGTTCGTCATGTCCGGTTATTGGAAGTTCAGAAATTGTTCCTTTTTCGTCAGGTCTTGCTTTATTACCTTTTCAACGCACGAATAGAAATTCAGGACGCAGGGACTGGATAATTCATAAAGGACCATCTGCCCCTTCTTTTCAGATTTTACAATTCCTGCTTCACGAAGAACTGTTAAGTGTTTGGAAACGGTAGATATGTCGGCTCCGACCATTTCTGTTAATTCGCATACGCACCGGGGCCCATTTGCCAGTTCCAGCACAATAAAGGAGCGGCTGGGGTGTCCCAGTGCTTTCATTACTTTTGCCAGTCCTTCGCATCTGATTTGAGTTTTCTTATCCATCTTCTTCTCTCCTATTTGGCAATATAACCAAACAAAGATTTTCTGTCAAGAGGTAAATGAAAACATGTTCATGTGAGTGCCTCTGGTTCCGTGTTTCAAATTTGCTATTATGAAAGGCACAAACCGAAGGAAGGTGAACATGAAAAGGATCTTTGCAATTGGAATAGTTTTTTTCCTGTCCCATGTGGCATTATCCAGTGATCGGCTGACCGGGCGGACTGACACGACCCGGTCCGTGGTTTATGGGACCCATGGTATGGTGGCAACCAGTCAGCCATTGGCAGCCCAGGTTGGGATCGATATCCTGAAAAAAGGCGGGTCGGCTGTGGATGCGGCCATTGCTGCAGATGCGACTCTGGGATTGATGGAACCCGTTGGGGCGGGAATGGGTGGAGATCTGTTTGCCATTGTCTGGGATGCAAAAAGCGGAAAACTTTATGGCCTGAATTCAAGCGGTTCTGCATCCAGACTGGCGACTGCGGACAAGGTCCGTGCCATGGGATACAGCGAGATGCCCTCATTTGGGGGCATTCCCGTGACAGTTCCCGGTTGCGTGGGAGGATGGGCGGAGCTTCATCAGCGCTTTGGCAAGTTGCCATTGTCCACGCTCCTGACGCCGGCCATCCGGTACGCTAACGAAGGATTTCCATTGTCTCAGGTCATTGCTTACTACTGGAAAAGAGGGGTACTGGGCCTGACAGACTATAAGAACTTTCAGAAGCTTTACGCACCGGACGGAAGGATACCGGCTGCGGGAGATATTTTTCGAAATCCGGATCTGGCCGCAACTCTGGGAAAGATTGCGAAAAGGGGTCGGGATGCCTTTTACACCGGGGAGATCGCCCGGAGAATTGTGGATGCTGTGACTGAGGCAGGCGGTTTCATGACACTGGCGGATCTGAAAGACTATCGACCTGAATGGGTGGAGCCGATTTCGGTAAATTACCGGGGATATGATGTGTGGGAACTACCCCCCAACGGGCAGGGGATTGCGGCTTTACAGATACTGGCCATGCTGCGGGAATTTGACCTCAGGAAGATGGGCCATAACAGTGTGGAATATCTTCATACCCTGATTGAAATTAAAAAAATTGTTTATGAGGACCGGGCCAGATTCTATGCCGACCCGAAGTTCGCAAAGATGAACCTGGATCGTCTGATCAGCCGTGAATATGCACTTGAGCGGTTGAAATTGTTCAATCCCAGAAAGGCAATGCAGTCCATTCCCGCAGGGGAGGGCATTCTCCGGAACGGTGACACGGTTTACCTGACAGTAGCGGACGGGGAAGGAAATATGGTTTCGTTTATCCAGAGCAACTATCTCGGTTTCGGTTCCGGTGTCGTGCCGGAGCGACTTGGATTCACTCTTCAGGATAGGGGAGCACTATTTTCGCTGAAGAAAGGTCATCCCAATGAACTGGCCCCGGGAAAACGACCTTTTCATACCATCATTCCCGGTTTTGTAACAAAGGATGGGCAATCGGTTTTCAGTTTCGGCGTAATGGGCGGTTCGATGCAGCCCCAGGGGCAAGTTCAGGTGCTATGCAATATCATCGACCTTGGCATGGATATTCAGGAGGCAGGTGATGCCCCCAGATTTCGTCATGGAGGATCATCGCAGCCATATGGTGGAGTGATGGAAGACGGCGGGACTGTGTATCTGGAGTCCGGTGTCGCTGCGGAGGTTCGGAGAGATTTGGTTCGGCGGGGGCATAAAGTGGCTGTTACTGTTGGCGGTTATGGTGGATACCAGGGCATCTGGCGGGATCCGGCAACAGGTGTCCTGGCAGGCGCGTCCGAATCCCGAAAGGATGGATGTGCGATTGCCTATTGAAGGCAATTCAACAACAAAAAAAGCCCCGGCATGCCGGGGCTATAGAGAATTTATTAAGTTTTTGATTACTTCGGCATCATGCTGAACATGGAAACGCCTGCCACCAACGCGAAAACAACGCCGATGATGACCATGATGATAAAGTCTATGAGCCAAGCAAGAAAGGCCTTACCAAAAGTCGTGGCAAAGAACTTCTGAATGATGAAAA
>PFTO01000015.1:7604-9606 GCA_002789615.1 Acidobacteria bacterium CG_4_9_14_3_um_filter_49_7
CCCAGAATGGCACCAACAACCGGAATGAAAGCCAGAATGAATTGAGCGATTCCAGCTGCGATGAAGCCCACGATTGTGGCCAGAATCGCTTTACCATACGATGCCCCATCAATCTTGACAATTTTGGCAGCTACCCATAGAAAAAGTGCACCGACAAGAATGCCGATGACCAGTGCAAGAATACCACCTACAATTCCCATACCCATTGCTCCCATATTTTCCTCCCCAAGTCTAGAATTACATAAATCCTGCCTGTTTTCTGGACAAAAGTCAAGGGAAAACTCAAAAGTATTGAAAAAAAACGACTAAGGAACGTTGAATAGAATGAAAAACATGGCATCTGGAAAAATAGCAGATTTCAATGGAAAAACATAAGTTCAACAGCACAATGGAGCCAGATTTTGAAGCAGATTTCCGTACAGGTAACTTAACGCCTTCTGTGCGTGATTCTCTGACAGTGATATGATTGGTCACTGAAGGAGGAAGTGTCATGTCACCTGTTCAAATCTTTCTGGTTGTTCTGATGAGCTTAGCGGGGATGGCGTATTTCGGCTATGGGAAAAAACAGCAGGTGATGAGCGCCATGGTTGCCGGCGGCCTGATGATGGGAATTCCCTATGTTGTTTCCAGCGCCTGGCTTCTTTTTCTTATCTGGCTGGTTTTGATGGCATTTCCAATTTTCGGGAGCCGGATGTGAATAAGGAGACCCCGAGACGAGAGCCGTTCAAGATTATCGGCCACAGAGGCGCGATGGCGGTTCATCCCGAAAATTCTCTGGAAGGTTTCCGCTACCTGCTGGAAAACGGCATTGAGTGGGCGGAGACGGACCTTCGGGTAAATCGTCACGGCGACATTGTCCTGCATCATGATTTCGTCAGTAAGCTTCTGATTCCGGTTCGTTTCAGTGGGAAGGAACTGAACGCTCTTCCCCTTGTTACTCTCCTGAATACCTTACCCAATCTGAAACTGAACCTTGAAATAAAATCCCTTAATGTGATGGAGCATCTTGATGGAATCACGCACCTGCAGGAAACGCCAGAACGATTCATCTTCTCTTCCTTCCATCATTCCCTGGTCAATAAATTAAAGAGCCGATTCCCTCGAATTCCCTGTCTCCTGCTGCTGGAGGGGGCGTTTTGCGACTTGTGCCGGTATGTGAACGAATCCGGTGCCGACGGCCTGGTTTTTCAGTACGAGTTCTATGAGCCGGAAGAAATTGTATGTCTGGTTGCAGCCGGGAAAATGATCTTCTCATACTCTGTTGACCTTCTGGAAGAAGCGGTCAGGTTCAGGGAAATGGGCTTGAGCGGAATAATCAGCAACCATCCGGTACGTATTCGAGACATGCTTTTGGAGGCGGAGTCCTCTTCTCCCTTTAACCCACGGTGCAAGTGAATGTGCAAGTGCGCGAAAGGACAGAATTGGCTCTCTGCCCTTAGCTACCATCACCCTTTCAGCGTGTCTAGTCGTACCAGAGATTTGCCCGTCATTTCATCAGGTTTTTGAATCCCCAGCAGGTAAAGGAGAGTAGGGGCGATATTTTTCAATGCCCCTTCGCTGAGTGTGGCATGCCGGAACCGCTCTGAAATCAGGCATAACGGTACGGGGTTAGATGTATGGGCGGTGAAAGGGCCGCCGTTTTCATCCAGCATCTTCTCCGCGTTACCGTGATCCGCCGTCAGGAGTATATCCCATCCATTTTTCAGGGCAGTCTCCGCAACTTTCCCCACGCAGGTATCCACCGTTTCAACCGCCCTGACTGCTGCATCAAAAAATCCGGTGTGCCCCACCATGTCGCAGTTGGCAAAGTTCAGGATAATGGTCTGGAACTCTCCAGAGTTAATTGCGTCAACCACCTTGTCCGCTACCTCAAAGGCACTCATCTCCGGCTGCAGATCATAGGTTGCGACCTTCGGGGAGGGTACCAGGATTCGTTCTTCACCTGGAAAAGAGTTCTCATCACCCCCGTTGAAAAAGAATGTCACATGGGCATATTTTTCTG
>PFTO01000116.1:0-2028 GCA_002789615.1 Acidobacteria bacterium CG_4_9_14_3_um_filter_49_7
TAGGCCAGATCATCAACCAATATCCCGGCTCAAAAGAAGCCTCCATAGCTTCTGAAGAATATGACACCTTCAAGGATCTCTTTCACTACGAAGTGGAAGCAAGAAAGCAAGCCGAAGTCCAGGCAATAAAAAAAGTGGGTCGTGCCGTGGAAATTTTTCATCAAAAGAGGCAACAATACCCGGAAAACCTGGATGTCCTCATCCCCCGCTATTTGCCGGCCAGGGTGAGAGATCCGTGGGGCAATCCAATTTTCTACAAAAAAAGCCAGAACGGATATATGATTGCATGCTTTGGTAAGGACGGAGTCCCTGGGGGGCTGGAAGAAAACCGGGATGTATTCATCCAGAACGGTCAGTTCGTTCCAAAACTGATACTGTCATTCAAATGAACAAACTGCAGAAGAAGATTATAGACAAAATCCAAAAAGAAGACACCATCCCTTTCCGGGAATTCATGGCGATGTGCCTGTATGACGAAAAGTATGGATACTACCAGACCCGGGCCACCATTGGCAGGGAAGGGGACTTCTTTACTTCAGCTCATTTGGGCAGCATCCTCGGCCGGGTACTGGGGAAACGGGTCATGGACCTTGCCCCGGAAGAAGGGCCGGTTCATGTGGTGGAGCTGGGTGCCGGAGAGGGGTACCTGGCACTGGATATGCTTGAATACATATCAAGGGAGAACCTCCCTCTCTATCAACGGATACAATATCACTTCGTGGAGCAGAATCCTGCAGTATTTAATGGCAACCAGAAACGTCTCAATTATCATCTTGACCGGCTGATTTTTTATGACAATCTGTCCGAACTGAATTCACTTCAATCAGCTTTCGTTTTTTCCAACGAATTCTTTGACGCCTTCCCGGTGCACCTGGTAACCCGTCGGGAGGATGAGCTCAGCGAAATTCATGTCGGTTTCACTCCACCCAACTACACCCGTGTTTTCAAAGAACCCTCTCCAATAGTATGGCGGGAGCTGGAAGAGTTGGGAATTTCAGTGGGAGAGGGTTGCACCATCGAGATCAGTTCCGACATTGAGGGAATTTACAGGCAATTAATAGAAAAGATCGAGAAATTTCACATGGTAACCATTGACTATGGATATACCCAGGACGAACTGTATCATCCGGAAAGGAAAGACGGTACATTAATGGGGTATCACAAGCACACTGCCCATGAAAATGTTTTCCAGCTTGAAGGGGAAATGGATCTTACGACCCACGTCAATTTTGACGCACTCATTCACTATGGGGAAAAATTTGGTGTGGACCCGAAATATTTCAAGAATCAACGAACCTACCTGATGGATTTTGGGTTGTTTGACCTGTTTCAGGACGGGAAAGAACCTACAACAACAGATGCGTTCCAGTTGAAAACCCTTCTCCTTCCCGGATCTATGGGGGACATTTTCAAAATACTGGTTCAGGAAAAAGAATAATTGAAAATCAAACCAGAAGATCTTGTGGAAGATGTCATTCAACAGTTCCCGGCAACCATACGAGTGTTCATGGACCATGACTTCCCCTGTCTTGTGTGTGGAGAAGCCGTATGGGGAACAGTAGCGGAAAATGCCGAGCGGAACAACATCAGCGGCGAGAAATTTGATGAACTGATGAAAGCCCTCAATAAAACTGTCTCAGATTGAACTGACTCCGCCGTGTTTCTTCTTTTTTACAATTTTCACTGTGTTAGTCCAAGGTCTATTTAGATCGATTGACAGCAACACCCGATTCGGATACTATACGCCTGCGTGCGCCTTTAGCTCAGGTGGATAGAGCACAGGATTCCTAATCCTGGTGTCGCAGGTTCGAGTCCTGCAAGGCGCACCATTTTTGTAGCCATGGGCCAGCCAAGGTTGAGTCTGAGTTTAAGTTAAGATACAGAAAGGGAAATGGGGGAAATCCCCCCTTCTCCGGCCAATGCCCGCTATCAAAACCAAGATTGAGGCCGGACAAGGGAAGTGCGAGTGAAAGTGAGTGGGCGTTGCGAGTAGGCGGCAGAGAGGGAACAGAAGAGAAAAGGGAAAAG